>JALHLM010000015.1 GCA_022844585.1 Pirellulales bacterium
CGCTACCGATCAATGTGCTGGCGGGATCGTACACGGAGACGTTTGGCTGGAGGGACTCCGAGGAGGTCACAAGTGCCGTGAGCGTCTGCCCGGCATCCAGCTCGATCGTGAAGCTGTCGGTATCGCCGCTGGGGTTAATCGAGCCCGACACGGAGCGTTCGTAGATCAGGCTGCCGGCTGGCGTCGCGGCGTTGAGTGGCGCCGGGAAGGGAGCCGTACCGAAGTCCAAGATATAACTCGCAGAGAAGGCGGCGCCGGGGTTGCCGAAGACGTCGGTCATGGCGCGCGCTGGCATACTCACGTTCAAGGTTCCTTCGCTCGTGACGCCGCTAAGCGTCAAACGGAGCGTATCAGCATCGACCTGGTCGATGCCGGTGACGCTACCCTGGCTGAGCGCGAAATCGCTCGGTGCGATGGAAGCCAAGCCATAGGCCTCGTTGAAGTTGAGGTCCAACGTGGTGGCCGGCAGCGGCACGACCGAACCATCCGTCGGAACAGTCGAAGTGACTTGCATCAGCAGCGTGTCGTAAAAGAACTCGGCGGTGAACTCTTGGATGAGATCGCCATCGATCAGGCTGCTGATGGCGCCTTCCGCCAACTGCATGGTCTGCGCGCCTTCGTCGGTGACTGGGCTGATGGCGTACTGAAAGGTGAGCGTGTTCGCGCCCGTCTGCAGCACGGAATCCGCGGGGATCCCGTTGACCGTCAGGTCGCCAGGACTAACCGACGCGGGGTTGTAGTCGTCGGACAGATCGAGGACGAACTCAGTCGGCGGACTGGCGACGGCTGCGCCGTCGGCCGGACTGCTTCCGCTGACACCAAAGCCGCCTACAAACGCCAGCGTATCATGTCCGATGAATGACGGAGCGGACGCCAGCGTCGTGAAGGTGTCCGACTGAGAGTCCCAGCTCTGGAATGTGATTTCCCCATACGGGTTGGTGTAAAAAACGCCCGTCTGCGGATCGACAGCGGCAGCAGCGTAGAAACCGGGGGATGCGCTGCTCGCGTCCTGAATGGGCAATGTGTTGTCCGACAGGTCGAAGCGGCGGATGAGGCCGAATTCGTACTGACTATACCAGAATCCGTCGTAAATTTCGCCGAAGCGGCGCGTCTCGGCGGTTCCAACTGCTCCGACGTTGAAGGTCGTGATGGCCAGGGTCTGCGGGTCAATGCTCCAGATCGCTTCGGAACCGTTCTGGGCGATCACGACGACGTCCGTGTCAGGATCATAGTCGCCGATGGCGCTCGCCGCTCCCGGCAGGGTGATGTTGTTCCAGGTCGCTCCCGTCGTGTAATAAAGCTGGTTGTCGCCACTCCGAGTCACAATAAACTCGCCGGCGTTGGTGATTTCGAGATTGCCATATGCGACCGAAACGGGTGGCCCCGAGTGGACGTCGGACCAGGTGTTCGTGTCGTCGTCATACTGCTGGATCATGTTGGTGGCGTCGCTGAGTACGTACAGGTCAGGCCCAGCGACCGCCAAGTTCGCGCTCGTCGGAATGTCCCCCAGTGAACTCCACACGCTCGTGGACGTGTCATAAACCTCGAACGGTTGCGAACCGGGGTCGATCGACGTTCGGTAGACCAGGCCGCTGAGTACCCGCCGTTCTTCCAGACGCTCGAAATTCCGACGAGCCCGACGAGGTTGACTGCGTGAGACGGAACTTCGGCGACGGTCGGATTGCAGACGAGACATGCGGAGCTCCTACACGGAAGTAAAGTCTGGTACAGGCGACCGCGCCGCACGAAACTTTGGCGATGCGGCAGGCGCACTTGGAGCGCAGCCTTGACGACGCCGTCGTTGCATGGGAAGGGCGATGGAAATATCGATTCCAACCGGCGAACCGGCTTTTGGATTGAACTGACGAGCCTAAACGGTTCGACGAGTGAAAAAAGTCGTTCTTCGCGATTTCCTTTCCGCGGGCTTAAGTTGCGCCTGGCGGACGGCCAGTGCGTACGACGATTGGTGTTCCTGAATCGGATTTGAGGAGGCTTGGTGGTCCCACGCGAGCGACACGTCGACGGTGAAACAATTGCGAGCCGAGCAGGCAAGCCGCGTGCGGGCCTCGCCCGCGTGCTTCCACCGTAAACAATAGCGACGCCGGACAACAAACACAGCGCATAATTCTCAAAAAAATCCGTCGGGATGCTATGCGTAAAATCGATCCGATTTGTATACGATTCATGTCACGGTGACAGATACATTAATGCGTCTCACAAATCGTGGACGCTCACTATGCATGAGTCGCCGCTGGCGGAACCGCCGACATCTGGTCAGAAACTCCGTCGCAGCCGTCCGTGAAACATAATTGCCCGCAAGTGGCACAAGCGGACAGCTCGACGGCGATTAGCGTGGAAAATTCAAACGCGCTATCGGATGGCATCTTGGACATCTCACGCGTCATGCGACGTACGATCTGGGAATTAGGGCATTCCGTACAATTCCGCCGCCAACGAGGCGATCAATGAATAGCGGAACAGTATGCCTCGTTCTCAGCGGGCGCGAACCTTTAACCTTCGGTCCGTAGGCGCTTCGGTCGCGTCCATCCAGAACCCGTCCACGGCAACTCGATGGGCAGGCTGCTCATCGGGCCGGGCGAATTTGGCATCGCTCCCCATCACGAATTCGCCGCCGGGAATCCAAACCATCTCGGGCTTGACCTCGTTCGTCACGCGCTTCACGACAGGCGTGGTCGTGAGCGTCGGGCTAGGAGTCGCCAGAACGGTTCGGCGTTTTTGTTCTGGTTGGTAAGCCAGTAGACCACAAAAAATGCGCTGACACCCAACGATGCCAAACAAGCCCCTCGAACAACACTTACGCGAGTGAGAGCTTGCGTCATTGCCGATTACTTCGGAGTGAATCTGTCAGCAAGCCCGTTGCGTGTTACGTCGCCGGCGCGCGGTGTACAGATTCGAGACTGCGCGCGATTGTTTCCATTAAACAGATCACTCGCGCTTCGCGCCGGCCGGGCCCGAGGGCCGCGAATTACCGCTTGCTCACGAACGGTAGCAAGTGCGAAGTTCACGACACAGCGGAGAAAAGCCCCGGTATGCTACATCATCCAACTTGCAAGTCAACTGTTTGGACTATCCCCACGTCTGGTGCACAATGCATGTGCGCTTTGGCACAGTCGAGCCAAATACTCCGTGGCCGCGGTCGAAAGTTTGGCGGTCGCAATATTGAGTTTGTTTACGTCAGCCAGTCTTGCGGGTGCCCGCAACTTGTCGGTCGTGTTGTGTTCGACGAGGGCGGCTTAAAGTTGTCGGACGGCAAAACGATGTCACGCCGAAAAGCGCGTGGCGACAACTGCCTGAAGCGGTTCGAACGAGTAGTCTATTGTCACCGCACTCCGCGGACACCACGTCGAAATCACGGCAGTCACGAAATCGGCAGGGACCGCGAAACCGATGCGCCGGCGAGCGTCAGTGAGTTAAGCCGCCTTGCGCTCGTAGTGCTTGAGCAAGCCGCCAAGCAGCTCGTGGCAGACGACATCTCCCGGTCCGAGCGACTCGACCGCGTCGGGCGTTTTCTCGTCGCCGATCAATAGGTTTTTCAATCCTTGATGTGGCCGGAAGCGGTGATACCAGTCGAGATAGGATTCGATTAGGTATCGCAGATGCGCTTCGCCGAAAACGATGAAATGGTCCAGGCACTCGCGCTTCACGCTCTGAATCCAGCGTTCCGCGAACGGGTTCAGGTTTGGCGAGCGGGGCGGGATCGGCTTGAACTCAATCCCGTTGCTTTCGAGGATCGCGCAGAACTGCTCGGTGAACTTCGTGTCCCGATCGCGGATGATATACGTCGGCTTCGTTTCACTTTGCTCGGCGAAATACATCGAAAGGTTCTGCGCTTGCTGGGCCATTCAATCGCCATTCGGCGCAGGCGTCATGCCGGCGACATGCACGCGCCGCGACTACAGGAGAATGAAGAACAGCACGTAGAATGTGAAGATACCGCCTTTTGTGATCACGTTCTTCGTGAAGAAGTCGCAGGCCCAAAGCGTATCTCGATGGCGTTTGAGACACTCTTTCCCAGTCGAATCGGCGCGCTTCGGTCCCGGGTCGATCCCGTTCTGCTGCAAGATGCGCGTAACCGTTAACGGACCGCCATTGCTGCGCGGCGTTTTGCGTGGGTGCGACGGCGGCGGGCGGTGGCGGCTTGTAGTTCTTGGTTGCGCGAGGCGTGGAGGTGCAGGGGGTGAGAGTTGGCCCAGTGGTCCGGCAGTAGCGAGCGGAGGGCGTCGGTGTCTTTGGGAAGCAGCGTCGGCAGTTCGCGGAGCACGTCCGTGAGGAAGGTATTCACATCGAGGTGATAGAGCCGCGCGCTTTGCACGACGGAATACAGCGTCGCCGCCGCGGAGCCTGCCGAAGAACAGGTAGTTCTTGCGGCCGATCGCCACCGGTCGCAGTGAGCGCTTCAAATGGCCCGTATCGAGTTGGATGCGGCCGTCGTCGAAGAATCGTGTGAGTTCGGTGCGGCGGTTCAAGGCACAGCCGATCGCCTCGGCCAGCTTCGTCGTGGGACGGCTCCACCCATCCGCTTCGTAACGTATGGTGCCGGCATCATTTAAAACTCCTTGCGATGTACTTTGCACTCAGCAGTGAAAACGATCGTGGTATTTGTGCCTACGTCGCCGTTTTCACCACGCGCGGATTGTCGGGCGTCCAGACGCCTCGACTGAAGCCGGTCTGCCAGATGAAAAGATCCGCGGGCTGGTCGTCGTTGCGAATGGCTCGAATCTGGAATTCGTACGACGTGTTCCGCTGCAGGCCCTCGATACGTGTCGAAAGCTGTCCGCCCGGATTAGTGTTGTCGACGGCCTTAGTTGACCAGTTGTCGTTCGATCCTGCGCGGCGGTATTGAATAACGTAGTGCGTGGCCTGGTATTCGAACACTCGGTATCGCGCTGTCCAGGAAAACCTGATTGAGGTTCGTTCGGTGGCGACAACTTCGAAGTTTGACGGCCGCATTGGAGCTGTAACAAAGAACCGCGGTGCTTCGACGGCATCTGACCATGAAACGCGGCCGTCTGGCCCTCGTGCGCCGACTTGGACGTCGTAGTACGTCTCCGAGGTCAGGTCTTTCATTCGAAGTGCCGTGTCGTTGGCGGACGCCTCGCCCGCCGCCCAATTGCCTCCCGGCTCTCGCCAGCGAATGACAAATCCTTGCTCGTGACTGGAATTGTCGTCCCAGCGCACGTCGGTTTCCGTGGCCCACACGTCCGAGAAACGAACGTTTGTCGGCGGATTGATTCGGGTGGTAGCGATCAATGGCGAATCGGGCACCATCAACGACCGACTGCCGTCCGCTCGCACTCCGCGCAACTGGATCTCGTAAGTCGCATTCGGGGACAGCCCAGTCAGTGGAACACTGATTTCGCCGCCTGGATTGGAGTTGGGCACGCGAACCGTGAATTCATTTCCTCCGACACGTCGAACGTGAATCACATATTCGGTGGCGGCATAGCGCGAATCTCGAAAACGCGCAATCCACCGCAGTTGAATCGCGTCGTGCGTCTGGTCCGGCGATTCGAAGCCGGATGGCCGCATGGGGCCGGTCACGACGTAACGGCTCGATTCCACGTAGGTCGACCAGGAGACAGCCCCGTCCGGTCCGCGGGCGCCCACCATCACTTCATATTCCGTTTCGCTCGTCAGGTCCGTGATCCGATAAGCGGTGTCATTGGCCGATGCGGACGCCGTGTTCCACTGCGAGACGCCAACCGCCCGCCAAGCCACCACAAACGCGGTCTCGTGGCTGGAATTGTCGTTCCAACGGACGTCGACCGTATCGCCCCAAACGTCGGAGAACCGCACGCCACTGGGCGCGTTGACAAGTGTCGCGCCATCCGACTCTACATAACCGGAGCGGCTCACACCCGTCTGCGCCGGATAGATGTCCGGCGTGGGATCGTCACTGCGACGGGCGCGCAAGCGGAACTCGTACTGAGAGCTTGGCGAGAGTCCGCTCAGCCGGTAGTTAATCACTCCGCCAGGATTGGAGTTAGGCACGATGATCTTCGTGTACTCGCCGCCATTCCGCCGGTACGACAAGGCAAAACTATCGGCACGGTGTGCGGGGTCGCGTTCGCCGGCGATCCAACGCAGGTCCACAGCGTCCGGATGCCGTTCGACGACGGTGAAGTCGCTGGGTTGGCTCGGACCGGTGACGAACGGTACCGGCTCTTCGGTAAGCCATTCCACTTCGCCGTCGATTCGCGCACCGATCTGCAATTCGTAGGCGGTCTCTGGGACAAGCCCGGCAATGCGGTGCTTCTGCACGTCCGCCGACAGGTCAGCGCGTTGCCAGTCGCCGCCGGGGCGGCGCCAGCGCACGATGTAGGCTTGCTCGTCCTCGAACTCGTCGGTCCAGCGCACGTCGACTGTATCATCCCAGACATCCGAGAACCGAACCTCGTACACGCGGCAGTCGGCCCCAAAGTTGTTTCGCACCAGATTCAGGTCCGCGATGCCGACTTCGCCGTCCTCGTCCGCGTCCCCTTCAAACGCCTCGTCATCGCCAAAGTTGTTGCGGACGATGTTCAAGTCATCGACGTCGACGTCTCCATCGTAATCCGCGTCGCCGGGGCATTCCGGTTCTGGTGTGACATCGCCAGGCACATGTCGCAGTAACAGCGCGTAGTTGGAGTTGAGATCGCCGTCAGCACTGTAGATTTCGACCAGATAGCGGCGTCCTTGGTACACATCTTGGACCATTTCCGCGAAGCCCTCATCCGATTCATACGTCCCCATCTCGTACGTTTCAGCGTCGTAGAGGTCAAAATCGATTTCACCGTCGCTGCTTTGAAACTCGATTCTGGCCGTCAGTTCTCCATTCTTGGGCGCCGTCCAAACGAAAAAGTCATAGTCGCCTTCATGGTGGATCGTAAGATTCTGGATCGTTGTTTGGCTGATCTGGCCGAGATCATAAGCCGCTACGTCCTCGTCGTTCGGCTCGAAGGCGTCGATCGCCATCAATCGGCGCTCTTCCAAGGCCTCCATGGTGAACGCCCTGGGGACGACTCGACGACGCGAGGATTTGGTCCCACGGGCAGCAAGCAACCGAAATGGAAAGCGAATGCGCGACATGGCTTTTACTCCCTAGCTGCCGAAGATCAGCTTATTGTGCGAAGATTTGTTTGTGTCGGACTGGTCGCTGCCATGCGGCCTCTGTTCAGCAGGCCGGTCACTAAGTGTTAAAGCGAAGACTCCCGGATGGGGCGGCAGAAAAAAAAGCCGCCAGGCTTCGCTGAGCCAGCAGGAGTTGGAAGGAGCCTGGAAGCCGCAGTCTCACGGAGTCGGGGAGTCCATGGTGAAAGCGCGCGCTGCCGCCAATGGTTGGATCACTCGCCCGTATTCCGGCTCCGCCCGTAGCCGCTCGAGTTCCGGATCATCTTCTAGTGCGTCCAGATCCGTGAATCCGGCCTCAATCGCGTGCTCTAGCTCCGAAATGGCCCGCCGCATGAGCATCGCCTGCGTCGCGGCGGCGGCGGCGGGTGTCACCGATTCGTGGTCCGCGTAGGCGTTGGCGCAATGGACAAGGGTCACGACTGTGACGAAACGTCCCAATGCCTCGTTGGACACGAGCGCCTGATGCCGGTTGATGTTCGTCATTACCCGATCGAGTTGGTCTTGGTGAGCCCAGACGACGGCTTCAGCCCCAAGGGCCTCGCAAAGGCCGTCGCGGAATTCTGGCACGGTATCATTGCGCGCGACCAGCGGTCCAAGCTCACGGATAGCGCTCCCCAATCCAGTCGGGGCCGACTCATGATCCCCCCGGGCGTTATGAAGTTCGCCCAGGCAGATGAGAGTCAAGGCCGCGTCGCTTTTCGCCTGTGCGTTCGTCGAATCGTGATTCAGCACGGTGTTGTTCAGCGCATAGGCGGCGGTGAAACTGACTAAGGCGTTCTCAAACTGCTCTTGCTCCGTTTGCAGCAGGCCAAGGTTGTCCAGCATTCTAGCCAGATCACGCTGAAACTCGATTGAGTCTGGGAAGTCCTTCGCAAGGCGACGTTGAATCGTGATCGCCGCCGTGAAGTGTTGATCGGCATCGTCCCACCGCTTTAGCTTAAGAAGTAAGTCGCCGAAATCCGAGCGAGTATTTGCCAAGTCGTTTGCGTATTCCGACATCTTCGGATGACGATCGACGAGCCCAGCTTGGAGGGAGATCGAGTGCAGGTAGCTTCGCTCTGCGAGGGCGTGCTCGCCTCGAGCCTCCCGGAGCAATGCCAGCTCGAGTTGCGCTTGCGCAAGGTCATGCTGAAATTCATCGACCTCCGGAGATTCCTTAGCGAGTTGCTCATATGTTTCCGAAGCGGAGGCAAAGTCATTTTCTGCGTCCGACAGCTTTCCCAAGTCCTTGCGAAGCACGCCGAAATTGTAGTAGCTATCCGCCAGATCAGTGCGATATGCGGAGACCCGCCGATGTTCGCTCGCAAGCGCTATGTCAAGCTCCAACGAACGCTGAAAATACTGTTCCGCAGACTCCAAATTGCCCATTTCACGATGCCAAATTGCAAAGTTGTTCAACGCCTTCGACAGATTGTTGCGATCATCGTCCATATCCTGATGGGCGTCGGCCAAGGCTTGAAGCAGGTCGATGGCGCGTGCTAGGTAGTCGTGCGCTAGTTGCATCTGACCAAACTCTTGAGCGATTGATCCAACGTTCGAATAGGCCGTCCCTAAAGTCATCCGGTGTTCAGTCACATTGGGCGCTTCCTCGACGAGTCGTTCGAGAATCGAGACCGCTTTCGCAAACAACTCGGCCACCGGTTCGTATGCCGCCCGAATACGGCCTTGCTGTGATGCTAGATTGACTAGCGTGCGCGCCATATCGCTGCGATAGCGCGTGATCGACGGCTGTTTTTGGACGAGAGACTCCTGAATCGAGCGTGCGGCCTCGTAATTCGCCAGCATGCCGGCGTCATCGCCAAGTTCGGAGCGGAGCACGCCCAAACCCGAATACGCGTTGGCGAGATCCGCCAAATAGTCCGGCGTGGCATGTTCGTCACCTTTCCGCGTCAATGATTCGCCAATCTCGATCGCCTCACGGTAGCTACGATCGGCGGCCTCCCATTGCCCCAGATCACATTGCAGGCTGCTAAAGTTGTTAAGGGAATTCGCGAGCAGATTCTTGATGCACGGCTTGTTGGGGCTTGCTTTTGCCAAGGCCCTGAAAATCTCCGCCGATTCCGTGTACGCGCGCAGCCCGATCGTCCACCGCGCACTGTGTGTTCCTGGAAGTGGCCTGGACCGGTGAGCCCAGCAGCGAATCGATCGCCTTTAACGCCCGGATTTGTTGTTCAAGCCGGGCAATAAATCCGGCTCCAGCCGACAGAATTCCGCGGGGTCAAGTCGATTCCGCAGGATTGTGCATTTTCCCAGGCTTCGAGCAATTCGGCGACGCGGTCTTCGGACGCCATGGGACAACCTCTCGGTGTACACTTGGGGACGCTTTGATCGCTTGGGACCGTCGCTTTAGATGGGTAAATCGCCGCCCAAGGCCTTGTATTGCGCCAGTCTGGCCTGCTGCCACCGCAAGCGGATTGTACGCCCGCTCACGCCGACGACGCGGGCAGCCTGCTCCTGCGTTAGGCCACACAAATATAACAGGTCGAATGTCTGGCGCAGTTCCTCGGGCAAGCTCTCGATTTGCCGATGCAATTCAGCCCACCGTTCCTTGCGCTGAGGATCGTTGGTCTGCGTCCCGGATCGCCGCGGCCAAGCGTGCTCTCGTTCGACGGACGCACCATGCTCCCCGGCAATGGGGCACCTGAGTAGGTTCGCGCGAAGTCCAGCAACTGCCAGCGGATCTGGCGAGCCGCCAAACTAAAGAACTCGACCACCGTGCCGGGTGGGCGGCTTTTCAGCGCCTTGTCAAAGCGGACGGCTGCACTCTGCCAGACGTCGTCGGTTTCTTCCCACGCGCGTAGTACCGGAAAGCCGCGGAGTAAATTCCGCGCCAGTTGGCGCAGCCGATCATACGCGACCGTCAACAATTCCTCGCGGGCGGCAGAGTCGCCTTCGCCGAGGCGTTGCAGCAGTGCCTCGAGTCGAAGCGTGACGTCATCAGTGGGGCCGCCATGAACAACTCCGATGGTTTGTTCGAAGTATTCTAATCACAACAGACCTTACTCAGAAATGGTGCCATCACTAATCCTCGTAGCCGTTGATTCGACGCACCCAATACTCTAGCAATCGGGTGGCGATTCGGCATTTGAATGCCACGGTTGTCGGAGCATTCTGTACGGTTTACACTCAGACCCACGGCATTATTCGGGCGACTCCTGCACAGATTTGCGCCCGGTACACCCATTGGAAAGATAGGCACGAACATACGGTGGAATTCGACGGCGGAACTACAAGCATCGAATCACTTCTGGAAGATCTGAAAAATGATCGTCCCGCTGCCGTCGACTTACTTATCCAGGCCTCCTGCGAACGGTTGCGGTTGTTGTCGCGCGGTAAACTCGCTGGATTTCCGCGAGTGCGATCGCTCGAGCAGACGGACGATGTGTTGCAGGAGTCGCTCATCAAGCTAGAACGGGCGCTGCGCAGTGAGCGGCCGACAACCGCAGGCGCCTTTCTCGGACTTGCTTCCTTGCAAATTCGCCGAGTCTTGTGCGACATGGCGCGACGCCAGGCGCGTCGTCCGCCGCCCGGCCCGCTTTCGACCGATCCGGTCGGGAATTCGGCCACCGATTTACCGACCGAGGATCTAGCAGCGTTCCATTTGGAAGTGGACCAGCTTCCGGATCGGCTGCGTGAAGCCTTTTCCCTTTGGTACTATCTCGGCCTTACCCAGGATCAAATCGCAACGGAGTTGGGATGTTCCGTACGCACGGTTCGCAGCTGGATTCGCGACGCTAAAATCCAGCTGGCTGAGCGGCTAGGCAATCCTTCACCTTGAGCCATGCCGGTTCACCCATCGCCCCGCCGGTTGCTAACATGGATCCGCACGAAATCATCAACGAGATTCTGGATCGATATGAAGTCCACTTGGAGCGTGGCGAAACACTGAGCGCGGAGGAATTGTGCCGTGAACATCCCGAGCTGATTTCGACCGTGGCGACGCGTATCGCGAAGCTGCAGCTGTACAATCACCTCGCCGGTTGCGACTCGGCAAAAAGTGCTGAACAGCAACCAACGCAAATCGGTCGATATCGCGTGGTACAGTACCTGGGAGGCGGCGGTCAAGGGAATGTGTATTTGTGTCGACGGGACGATCCGCCAGGCAATGTGGCCGTGAAGGTCCTCGGACCTAGCTTTCGAACGGGCATCGCGCGTGAACGCTTTGAGCGGGAAAAGCGATTGCTTTCGGAGTTGGCGCACCCCGGGATTGCCAAGATCTTTGACGCGGGAATTGACGACGTCGGATTTGGACCGACGCCGTTCTTGGTAATGGAGTACATCGCGGGCAGACGCCTCACGGATTTCGCCGAAGAACAACGATTATCCTCGGCGGAGCGGCTATCCTTGCTGGTCAAGGTTTGTCACGCGGTGGATTACGCCAACGCCAAAGGAGTCGTCCACCGTGACCTCAAACCGGCCAATATCCTGGTCGACGCGCTGGGGCAGCCCAAAGTCATCGACTTCGGCGTGGCCAAAGTGGACAACGCCGAGCAAAAGCTGACCGATTCCGCTGCCGGCCAGCCGGGCACCCAGACGTACATGAGCCCAGAACAAGTTTCGCCCAGCCGATTTGGAGACACCGGGGCGCAGGCGGACGTGTACTCACTCGGCGTGATTGGCTACCAATTGCTTACTGGCCGGCTGCCCTACGACGTGGACCATCATGAATCGTGGGCGCTGCAACACGCAATCGTGAATGAAGAGGCGACGGCACTCAGGAAGCACAACCGCAAACTTTCGTCGGATTTGAATTCCATCTTCGCCAAAGCACTGGAAAAGACTCCATCGCGCCGTTATCAAACGGCGTCCGAATTGGCTGCCGACATCGTCCGTTACCAGGAGCAAAAGCCGGTTCAGGCTCGCAAAGCCACTTACTTCTATCAAACGAATCGACTCATCCAGAGAAACCCGGCGCTCTTTGGTGGCATTGCCGCGGCATTTGTCTCCTTGATTCTGGGATTACTCGGCACTGCTTACGGACTTCAGCGGGCGCGTAGCTCCGAAGCGACGATGCGTATCGCCGCCGCGGACCTCGCCTTTGAGCGCGGCGATTGGAAGAGTGGCTTGCCGTATTTGACTCCCATTCAAAACGCGCCGACGCCCGAAACATGGCCACTCTACCTTCGCGCCGCCCGTGCCGCCACGAACCAGCTCGATTTTGCGACGGCGGAAAAGCTGCTCGGAGTAGCCAGGCCGCCCGCGGAACATCCGCAGCGAGCGCTATGGGAACTCAGCCAGGCGGATTTGCTGCTTAGCCGCGATGCGAACCTGACTGAGGCCGATATGCTCGTCAAGTCTGCCATCGATCGGCAAACACTGGACGATGCCGATTTGTGGTATGCAAAAGGATTGGTCGCACGAGACACGCTGGAAGCCTTGAACTGCTTTAGCCAGGCCGTGGAAGTAGCGGACAGTCGCCACTTTCGAGCGCAATTGGGCCTGCTCTATTGCCGCTTCTTTTTGGGGCGGCATGATGAAGTGGTTGCACAGGCCGCTGCCATCCAACAGTTGTTTCCGGCAGAGGAATCGGTGGCGGGATTGGGAGCACTCTCAAACGCTTTACAGCAGCCAGACGCTTTGGGGACCTACGCGGCGCAACAACTCCTCGAAACCTCCACCGATTCGCAATCGTATAGCATCTTGCCAATTCTCGATGCGAGCGCCATGAGCGCGATGTACTCGGCCGGTGCGCGTCAGGATGCGCGCGCTCTGTTTACTGATTTGCTCAGTGCATTGGGCTCGTTTCCGGCGGATTCCTTGCTCAGTGCAATTGCCAGCAAAGCGACAGGAGACCGCGCCGAGGGGGCTGAACGTGTAGCGTTCGCGACTCGCCACGTCCCGGTGATCGCCCGCGCCTGGCGCGACGTGGAGGAAGCCATTCGTGCCTACGAACAAAGCGGCAGCACCCGAGAAATTGTCGCCACGTTGGAAACGGCAACACGATCGCATCCCGAGGCTTCGATTTACTTCATGCAGGGTGGCGTGATCATGGAACTCGCCGCCGCCAATACCGATGAGCTGCTTGAGAAAGTGATCCAAGGGGAGAACGCATTTCACTTAGCTTCGCAGTCGAACTCGATGATTCCGCTAGTCCAGGCGGATGCCCGCGAACTGGCAATCATGGGCGAATACATCCTCGGCCGTCCGACGCGTCGAGTGGGGCCGCCGGATCCTCTCATGCGTCAAAGGGCGCTTGACAATATGATTTGGCTCGTCCGGAACAACCGTTTGCGCGAGCAGAAGGCTGCGTTGCATGTAGGGTATGCCTTGGAGTTGCAAGACCCTGCGGTAGCCCGTGAAACGGCAATTCAATGGGAGAAGCTACGGCCGGACACCGTCGAACCGTTGCTGGGCCGAGCGCGCGCCGAACTCGAAGCAGGCAGTTTCCAAGCGGCATTGGAAATGGTCCATCGCGCACTATATATCCAGTCGGACCATGCGGAAGCGCTCAAGCTGCAGGACGACGTAAAGCGGCGGGCTCGCGAGTTCTTGGAAAGCCTGCCCCAACCTGCACAAGTGGAAGCGCCCTCGGCCAGCGACTAAGGGATATCAGCGTCATAGCGACTCGCGCAGCGGCGGCAGTTTCATCTCGTGCTGACAATGCAGCAGTTCCGGCGTCTCGCTGATCGGCGGCTGATCGGACGGGCCATCGGTCATAAGCCGCAACAGTTGCCAGCCATTCCAAAGAAAGTACCACCCCGCTCGCGAGTCGGACTTCGATCCGCCCAGTTTTGCCAGGGTTTGCAGGAAGTCGTGCAAGGTGAGATCGGGCGATCGTCGTGCCCACATGGCCAATGCTTGGACGCATTGTTTGGCTAAAAAGTGGCTGGCGGGCACGTCCGCCATTGAACTCAGACGGCACTGTCGCTGAATATCCACCAGCATGAGAGCAGTCAGACTGGCCGACGTGAAGTATTCGCCGTTATAGTTCGACTCACCTTCCTCCTGTCGGGTGAGCAGTCCGGTCCGCAACGCCTGATGGTTGTCGGTAGCCACTTCGCGAGCGAGGTATGCGTCGAGAACGTGGTCCGCTTCCTCAGCGCATGTTACGCTAAGGTCAGTTACCAGAAACCAGGGCCGGATTTGGGCGCCGTTGGCCCCAACCGGGCGAACGTGCAACATCGACATCTCTGGCGCACGAGATTGCACATCGTTCGCGTAATCATCGCAACGGCCGCGCTCGCCCAAGCCAGTCGATAGCGATCAATGCGCTTGCGCGGATCGGCGTGAAGCCGCTCTTCGCGGGCGCCGATTGCTGCCAAGGTGGGCAGCCGTTTCAAGAACTCGCTCATTGACTCGGGACAGCGACCATCGCGATGACGCATATTCATATCACTAGTGACGCCGACTCGCATGACGAAATGTCGCCGTGCGCGAACCGCCGAGCGGGCTAGGCGAGGCCACGCTGGGCCGCCGTAGAGTACTTCGATCCACTCGCGGCCCGACAGTCTCGCCAAGGATCGATCGCTCACCGGAATGGCATTGCACGGCCAATTCGGGTTGTCGTCTCTTAATTCGCCTGCCGACGTCGGCGAAATGCGCTGGTCACCGTCAGCAGCACTTGGGGAAGATCGGCCAGTCACTCGGTAAGCGGCTTAAGGTCACCAACGCTACGTGACCGCCACTACATATTCTGCCAAGTGGTGGAGTACGGATTCCAGAATCCGGCCACTCCACTCTTACAACAGTTCTGCGAGAATGCTGCGTGGCTTCATATCGGAAGCTCCTTTGCAACTGGCTTGCGGCGAACCTCGGCCACCGCCAACAAAAAAAGCCGCTGACCCGGAATTAGCTGGGGCAGCGGCTTGGCGAAGGGGACTGGGCTACCGGGTACTCGTATGCCAGCGGGCGCGCTTCGGGGCTGGAGTTTCCAGCGAGCCGAGGACCGCGCCAAACACGTGATCGGCGGCGAGTGACCGGGCCGTTGACGTTGTCGCTGATTGCTCGTCGAGTGTGAGCAATGCTTGATCCACCAGCGCCGGCGGATCGGCGATGCCTGGCGGAATGCTGTTGGCAACTCCCAGGTTGTTCCGCACTGCGTTCAGATCCGCCAGACCGACTGCTCCGTCTCTATTCGTATCGCCAAGGACATTGCCGGTCTCACCAAAGTGATTGCGCACGTTGTTGAGGTCTGCGAGATCAACCTGACCGTCGAAGTTGGTGTCGCCCGTGACTTGCATTGCAAGATAGGAGACCGATTGGCCAAAGACTCCTTTGTTGTTGCCGTCGCGTCCTTCGGCCGTCCAGATCAGCGTTGCCTTTCCCGGGGAACCGTGGGCGAGCGCCGGCCCCGTCTGATCCGCCGCGCTCCACTGGGGCGAGTGAATTTCCGCACCGAAGGGCACGCCTGCCTTCGTGACTTCACGCAGTAAGACTTGCGGAGTCGACGCACCAGAGCTGATATTGTTCCAGGCGATCAGCGCGCTCCCGTCACTGTCGGCGGTCAAAGCACTGAAGCGTTGATCGCCGCTGGTCGTCGTATTAACCTGGGCGGCCGCAGACAGCGGAATCCCTTGCTCGCTAAACCGTCGGACAACGACGTCCCAGCCAGCGGCAGACTCGACCGACCATGTCGCGAGCAAGCTGCCGTCGTCCGCCGCGGCGATTCTTGGCCAACGATTCATCGAGTCAGCCAAGTCGCTGATCAAGAACTCGTCGCCCATTTGCACTCCCTCGGCGCTGAAGTGCTGTGCGCGAATTCCCGACCTGCCTGCGCGATCTTCGTCGGTCCAGGCCACAAAGTAGGACTCCCCCTTCACGCGTGAAGAAACAACCGGGTCGAATTGATTGCCGACGGTTGTCGTGTTGACCGTAAACTCATCGTTCAGGGGAATTCCATCGCTAAAAAATCGCCTCGCTTTGATGCCGCTGAAGTCGTCGTCTCCCAGCAAATCGACCCAGGTCACGACAAATTCGCCTTCGGCGGTGAAAGCGACCGCTGGCGTACGTTGGTGGTAGCCGTTCATCTGGTTCACTTGAAATACTCCGCCGACGGGTCGTCCGTCTGGATCGTAATACCGCCCAAAGACGCCTTGTCCGCTGCCGTCAAGATGCCCGTACGCGGTCCAGACAATCACGGCGTCTCCGGCTGGCCCCATGGCGACCGAGGAATAGCGGGCTTTGCCGAGGGGTTCGTTCACACGAACTTCGGTCTCCCGTGGTTCTCCCGAGGCCCAGAATCGACGCATGTAAATGGCTTCCGTTCCTGCTTGGCCGGCACTGGTCCAGGTGGTGATGAAGTTGCCGTCGGCATCGGCGGCCACGGCCTGCGGCGATTCAGGCCAAGTGCGCTGGCTGCCGGGGGTAAACTCACTGATCGGAAACACATCGCCGAGCGGAGACACCGAGGGCAACGCGCGCAGTTCGAGCGCTTCAATCAACAGGCGACGCATTGAAGGTACTCTTGGTAAAGTTGGGATGCGCAGGGACGAACGCTTTTCAGGTCTTCCGTTCGTCGCGCTCTAGTTCGCGAAAAGGCTTGGCGTGAATTCGCCCGAGAGAGGCCGAAGTTCACTGAATGGGCCGCCGGGCTCATTGATCCCGGCGGCCATTGGCCAGTGACCGGGCATCAGAACTGCAGCAGCTTGAGCAGGAACCCGTCGCCGCCGCCCGTGCTGGTCAGCGTGAAGATCGAGTTCGCATCCGGGTCGAAATCGACGGTGTTGTAGTACCATCCGGCGACGTACACGTTGCCGCTGGCGTCCACTGCGATTCCATTGGCCCAGTCGCTCCCTGTCCCACCCACGGACACCGCCCATTGATAAGCGCCGGCGGCGTTGAACTTCGTCACGAACACGTCGGTGAGTCCGTTGCTCGACAGAGTGTTGGTTCCGACGCCTGGATCGAAGTCCGCCTGACGCGCGAACACACCAGTGGCGTAGACGTTCCCGGCGGTATTCAGAGCAAGGCCGTTGACACTGCCGCCCCCATCGGCGCCGCCGCCAACTTGTTGCGCCCAAACAAAGGCGCCAGCGGAGTTGAGCTTGGTGATGAACCCGGGTCCGGTGTACACGCCCGAGGCGCCCGGGGGTAAGACCCAAGTCGGCAATGTATACGTGCCATTACCAGGCTTGAAATCGACGGAACCGTAATAGGAACCGCCGACGATGATGTTGTTCCCTGCGTCCACCACAAGGTCGTTGCACTTGCTATACGACGCGGAGGTCTGACTGGCGAACGTGCTAACCCAACCGTAGTTGCCGGCCGCCGTCAACTTGAGGACGAAGCCGTTGTCGTTCGCGCCGGCATTGACGGTTTTTGTGCCGGAACCTGGGTCGAAGTCTACTTTCCCGCTGAACGCACCGCCGACGTAGACGCTTCCCGCGGAGTCCGTGTCGATCCCTTTGCCGACGGCATCGCCGCCGCTGCTGCTGCCGATCACCTTCGCCCAGATTGGAACGCCGCTAGCGCTAAACTTCTCGACCTGAAGCTTTGTGGATGTGCTCCCAGCGGTGTAGACGTTGCCAGCGCCGTCGACGGTGATTCCATTGACGAACTCCGTGTCCGCGGCTCCCCAACGATTGGCCCACAATACCGTCCCATCCGAGCCGACCTTCGCGGCGAACCCGTCCTTGGCGGCGCCGCTCGTCAATGTGAAAGCGCCGAAACTGATAGTCCCAGTGAAATCCCCGCCGAGGTAAACGTTGCCACTCGCGTCCGTCGTCACAGTCCGAGCGATCCCGCTAGCGCCCGCCGCGCCCAGTATTTGATTGGCCCACAGCAACGCTCCGTCCGGCGCGTATTTGGCGAAGTAGATGTCGTTCGTGCCACCGGCAGTGAGAATGTCGGTGTCGCCCGCGTGCACGGCGGCCCGGTCGAAGTCGACCGTACCGGAAAAGAAGCCGGTCATGATTGTGTTTCCCGCCTGATCGGCGGCGACGTCCTGTGCGGCGACATCGATCGCCGTAGCCCCGCCGAACGAGGCCGAGAGCACCGTCCGGTCCTCCATCCGCTCGAAGCCGAGTCGTTGCTCCGGTCGGTGGCGACCGGCCCTTCGCAGCGGCGCGATCGCCTGCCGATTGCCGATCAGGCGATTCACGTAGCGGGTCAAGATTGACGTGAAAGCACGCATGGATTGCTCCTGGCGGCCTGCGTAAAATGAAAACGCCTTTCGCAGCGCGCAGACCGTGCGCCGCGGGACGTACTGGCCGGTGAGCAGTGTGGTTAGCGCCGCTCGCTCACCGGCCGGGTTTTTTGAGTAGGGGTCCGAATTTGTGCGGTGGTTCGGCAGGAACTACGCCAGATCGTGGACAATGACACGCTGATGGATCGCCCGTCGGGCCCTCTGCCATGCCCCGATAGCCAGATAGCCCGCCGGAAGCAGCAATCCGGTTGCCGGCTCCGGTACAGCTGGCTGTGCCGAGACGCCGAAGCTATTCCGTACGGCCTCAAGGTCCTTCAAATCAACCGTCCCGTCGATGTTCGTGTCGCCCAGTCCTGCGCCGCCGAAGTTGTTGCGGACGTTGTTCAGGTCGGCGAGATCGACATCCCCATCGGCGTCTGTGTCGCCCGTGAGGGCTGCGAGGAGTGTCACTTCGCCGCTGGTGTACAGTTGCGACAAGTCCCAGAGGTGATTGCTTTCGACGCTGAATCCGCCCGCTGACGACACGCCATCCCAGTCGAACACGTCGAATGTCCGTCCAACCTGCAGTTCCACAGCGATGCCGTCCGCAAATGCCAACTCCAAACTACCTCCGAGCGTGACGGCAATGCCGGGCTGGAAGGAAATCGTCGAGCCCCAGTCGTCAGAGTCGAACAGCACCCGCAATTCGCTATCGCTTTCCATGATCACCTCGTCATGCACGTTGATGGAAACCGGCCCTAGACCTTGATTGGGATCTCCGTGGTAGTTGCGGACTACCAACTGGTCATCGGCCGCCAAATTGAGTCCTGCCATGACGCCGTCGGGCAGGATGGAATTACTCACCATTGCTTCGGCCAGATCCAGTCCAGGGTAGGCGCCACGGATGTCTGCAAGGCTCAAGTCGGCGCCGGCGAGGTTCGAGCCTTTGAGACGCACGTTTGTGAGAGACTTTCCGGAAAAATCCCAGCCCCTGAGATCATTGTTGGAGAGCCAAAGTCCCGCTAAGTCGCTTGTCTGGTAGCTACGGGTGGAGTAAAGCTGTTCCTTGGCGAAACCACGCGCAGTGGCGCGGTTAAAATCGGCGCCCTTCACGACCGCTCCGGACAAGTTCGTGTTCACGAGCGCCGCGACGCCGAACGAGGCGTTGGTCAGGTCCTGGTCGTGAAAGTCCCAGCCACTGAGATCGTTAAACGCGAGTTTAATTCCGTGCAGCTCGCGCGCTTTGTAGCTGGCCGTTGAGTAAAACTGCTCCCGGCGAAAACCATTGAGAGTCGCCCCGGTGAAATTTGCCTCGGTTACGACCGCTCCGCCTAGATCTGCCTCTGACAACGTGGCGAGCGTCAGATTTGCGCGACGCAGATTGGTCCCGCGAAGGTTCGTTCGTGTGAGATTCGCGAGGACGAAGTTTGCGTCGGTCAGGTTCGCTCCTGCTAGATTGGCATCGGAAAGATTCGAGGATTCAAATTGCGCGTTGTCGAGATTCAAGAAGTCGAAACGAGCGCCGGCGAGTTCCAGCTCTTGGAGCGCGGCAAACGCCAACTCGCAATCGTCAAGTCGCACCCCTGGCCCGGGCATGACGCCTTCGGTGCCGGGAATCAACAGTCCGTTGTCCCAGCGGAAAATATCAGCTCGGCTCAATGAAGCCGTGGTGGCTAAGCATGTGATGGCGACAAGAAGTCGCGGTAAACGCACGAAGTCGCGGTAAACGCACGAAGTCGCGCATGGATTGCTCCTGGCGGCCCGCGTGAATTGAAAACGCTTCCGCAGCGCGCAGACCGAGCGCCGCGGGACGTACTGGCCGGTGAGCAGTGTAGTTAGCGCCGCTCGCTCACTGGCCGGGCTTTTTCGTAGACGGAACTAAGGTTTCGTTGTTGATTGCGCAGTATCGGCGGCGGGGAGCGGTCGGGGTTGCATTGTGTTGAACTTCGCCTGCCATTTGGCCGCCTCGTCCGGCTGCTTTGCATTGGTGTAGAGATTGATGACGTGTTGCAGCAACTCGTTCAACACTAGTTGGTCTAGATCGAAGTAATCACTGCGGTGACGTTCGATGAATTCGCAGCCGGTATTCAAAAGCAATTCAGCTTCGAACGCCTTTTTCAAAGAGGCGGCCTGATCGCTATTGGACTGGAATGCTTGTCCAAGCAGTGCGCAGCCGAGTTGCATCTTTCGATTGGCGATCTGCCGATTGCTAAACTGGTGCTTCTCGGAGAGGGCAAGGCACTCACGCGTCAATTGCTCCGCGTTGTCGTACTCCCGTTGCCCAAGCAAAACGAGCCCGAGCCAATCCATGCAATGCAGCGTATGGAGCGTTTCGGGGCGGGCGGCGCGCATGGCCTCAAAGCGTCGGCGCAGCGTGGCTTCGGCTTCGACGTACTGAGACTGGAAGTGCAACGCGACGCCAAGAGCTTCTAACGGCCAGGAGTCCTCATCCTTCACTCCTAGAGTTGCTCGTTGAGACTCGATTTGTTGACGGACGATGGGAATGTACCGCTCCGCGTCCCGTCGCGCGTCGTCCGTTCTTTCAACGGACGTGTAAAAGTAGAACCGCTTCTCGAGTCGTGGGAGACGACCTTCGTCGGAGGGCGGCAGTTCAATTGCGGCGGAATAGTCGGCTTCCGCCTCCGCGATACGACCAAGCGCCCAATTGATTTCGCCCCGGCTTACCAGCGTGGTAAGATACTCTTCGTCGCGAGGCGTTTGTTTCGATTCCAAAGTTTCGTTGATCAATCCCAGATAGGTTTCGGCGTCTTTACGCGCATCCTCTGTCCGGCCCATTGCCCGGTAGAGGTCGGATCGAATCCGATATCGGTTAACTCGATATGGATCACTTTGAGCACGTGACGAAAGAATAGCGGACGAGAGGTCCGCTTCTGCATCCTCCAGGCGTCCGACAGCGCGGTAGATTTGGGCACGGTTCGTGCGGGCCGATCTTTCGTCAGGGCGTAATGCGGCGCACGCAGTAAAATAGCCAATTCCATCAAGGTCGCTGTAAGTGCTCATTGAATTGAGACCAAGCCAAAACAATGACGGATAGTAATCCGCTTGCATGCGGATTGCCATTTGGTGAAGCCGCTTCGATTCTGCGAAGTCTCCGTTGGTCCCGGCCTGTCGAGCCAGGATAAAGCAATCGTACGGCGTCGTGACCTCGGCAGCCAGAAACTGCTGATGATCGCGATCGGCCTCGACCTGCTCCTTCAACTTCCGATGAATTCGCTCTCGAATGAACCAGAAAGCGCGTGTCGGCGCTTGCAATGATCGCGCGCTTTCCAGGAGCGCGAGCCCCTCTTGGCCACAAGAGTAATTGGCCAGTGACACCAAGAGTCCATAAGCACTCTCCTTCACTTGACGTCGCCGTTCCGGCGTCAGCGTGGATTCGTCGAGCCGCTGCTCCCAATTTGGATTGCTCGCAATATGGTAAAGTTTAAGCGCCTCGCGGGCAGCTTGATCGCGGAACCATTCATTGCTGTCCTCGCGGGCCAGGGCCATGAATTTGTCAAAGCGTTCCTGATCAGTTTTGCGGACTGCAAGTTCCGCTGCATGCTTGTCGACTTCCATGGCCGCGGCCAGCAAGACCGAACGCTGTACGCCCAGGCGGGCGTTCCCCTCCGCGAGATGCTTTTCGGCAAGTACTAAATTGCCAGCTTCGATGGCCGTTCGCGCCGACGCCAATGACTCAGCCACCCGTTGAACAGTTCTCTGTTGGCTTGAAACTCGTTGCGCGTAGATCGTGACGCCGAGGGCGGTGACCGCGATGATCATCACCAATGCCATCCCGACGACCAGCGTGTGGCGCCGCGCTGTTTTGCGCAATCGTTTGAAAAGAGACGGCCGCCTGGCCTTGACCGGCTTATGCTCCAGATACCGTCGCAAGTCCTCGGCCACTTCCCGAGCCGTCGCGTAGCGATCATCTGGGTTCTTCTCCATCGCCTTCAAGACGATCGTTTCCAGCTCGTCCGGGATCGCTTTGTCGAGCTTGCGCGGCGACGTCGGTTCCTCGAAGGCGATCTGGCGGAGCGTTTCTTCGCGATCGTTGCTGGGGAACGTCGCGCGGAGCGTGAGGAGTTCGTACAACGTCACACCGAGCGAATAGATGTCCGTGCGGTGGTCGACGGTGATGCGCTTTGCCAGGGCTTGTTCCGGGCTCATGTAGCGCAAAGTGCCGACCAGGTCGCCGGTCATCGTCATGCTGGCGTCGCCTTGATTGCGGGCGAGGCCGAAGTCGGTGACCCAGAGTTTGCCGCGCTCGTCGAGCATCAGGTTCGACGGCTTGATGTCGCGATGCACGATGCCCATCTGGTGCGCGTGATCAAGCGCCTCGGCGGCCTGAATGCCGATCTCGGCGATGCGGCGAAAGCGCTCCTTCGGCGTGATGCTGTTGACGGTGCTGAGTGCGGCCTGCAGGACGGGCGACGTCTCGGCAGCAAGCGATGCGTGCGGAGTGCTGAGTGATGTGTCGGAAGAATGCGAAAAAACTTCCGTTCGTGCTTCGTCATTCGGATTTGATTCGACATTCAGATTTGGAGCTTCGACATTCCCGCTCTGGCTCTTTCGCTTGGCTTCTACGACCTCCGCCAGCGTCACGCCCTCGATGAATCTCATCGCGTAGAAATGGATACTCCGCTCGCAGCCAATTCCATAGACCTCCACGATGTTCGGATGGTCCAGGTGCGCCGCCGCCAGGGCTTCATTCTTGAAGCGCTGCAGGTGCCTAGGGTCAAGCACGGCCGCGAATGGGAGGATCTTAAGCGCCACACGACGCGACAGGGAGAGTTGTTCAGCTTCGTAAACAACGCCCATCCCGCCGCGACCCGCCTCGCGGAGGATGCGAAAGTCGCCGATGGTCTCATTTCGTTTTTCGTCACTTCGAGCGGAGCTGTACTCGTGATCCACTGAATCGGTCGCCGCGTGAACACCGGCGAGCGCGGGAAGGATCATTCGCAAGACGGATGCTAACGTCGGATGCTGCCGTGCATACTCTTCAATGCTTGGCTGCTCGCCTCGTCGCATGGCATCCAGGAAGCGATCGGTCACTTCAGCCAGCGCCGACTCCACCGAAGGCGCTGAGAGTTGCTGATCTTGGTTCATAAGTTGCTGCCCCCCATGCCAAGTTCGAGCAAAATTTGGTGCAGCCGCAGGAGCGCTCGGCCGTGCCTTTTCTTGGCCGCTTCCGGCGAGATGCCGAAGAGAAACCCGATTTCTTCATACGACGCCGCTTCAAAGGTGCGCATCAACAAGACCTCCCGATCTCGGCTTGCCAGCCGAGCAATCGCTTCGCGCACCTGCTGAACCGTCTCCCGTCTTGCTAACGCTCGGCTGGGCGATGCCTCACCGGGGACCAGGCTCGCAGCCAATGCCAACGAAGAATGCTCGGGCAATGGCAGTTCGCGGAGCACACTGCGCCGTCCGGTCCCTCGTTCCCGTCGACGAATCATGAGCAGTCGTTCATAGGCGGTCCGGCGCAGCCACACCGGAAATGGCATCGGACGTCGCCGCAGGTAATCGTCCAAGCGCCGGGTCGCCTCGAATTGCGTCTCCTGAACAACGTCCGACGGGTCGACCCGGGCGCGTAGCCCTGCATCGAGACGCAGACTCACAAATCGGAGTAGCTCGGGCCGATGCCGCGCTAGGAGCCGGTCAATCGCAGTGCGGTCGCCGTCAGCCACGGCTTTGAGCAGTCGTCCCGTCTCGGTGGATTCGAGCGAATTCTGTGTCACGTCCGAGTCTCCCAAGTTATTCCTGCAATGCCGGGGAATTCGGGACAGGCTGGGGTGAAAAATCTGTGCAGAATCCGAAATACGTGCCAAGACAGTAGACTCGGCCTGGCTTGACAGGCCAACTGTCAGACTCGCTGCGCGCACGAAGAGGTGGATCGAGGACCTATTCACCACCCAATTGAGGGTATAGCAGGGCGCGAGGCGGCGCAACCGTGAGCCGCATGCACCGGAAACGGCGCCGCTG
The DNA here is from genome assembly GCA_022844585.1 of Pirellulales bacterium. Lineage (GTDB taxonomy): Bacteria > Planctomycetota > Planctomycetia > Pirellulales > JALHLM01 > JALHLM01. The sequence continues at coordinate 24,173 of JALHLM010000015.1, forward strand.
TCGGCGGGGAGTCGCTCGCCGCGAATGCGGCTTGCACGGAGCCCTGATTTCGACGAAGTGCATGCTCAGGGTTGCTGGGAATCGCGATGGAAGACGCGTCTGGGTTAGATTCCGGCTGAGGAACCCATGTTGACCAGGAGTTGCAGCGATGCCGAAGCAGTCGAATGTTGAGGTGAAGGACCGGCGGGAGTCGGGTTTGCTTAGCGGGGTTTCCAAAACTACCGCCTAGCGTAACACTCGGGGACAATCACCCGCTCGGCTTACTCACCGGCAGCGATCGCTCCCCGAGCACCTTGAATACCGCCAACGGTTGCAAACGGTTTTTCACGTCGATCATGCCGATCTCTTCCGTCACAAAGCGCGACTCCACCTTGCTCTTCGTGACTTCGTCGATGCAGATTTCGTTCGGTCGCGCGAAGGTTTGAATCCGCGACGCCACGTTGACCGCGTCGCCGATGGCCGTGTATTCCGCGCGGCGCTTCGAGCCGATCATGCCGACGACGACCGTCCCGGTATTGATGCCGAATCTTGCGCGCAACTCGGTCTTGCTCGCGCCGGGAGGAGTGATGGTTGGCAACGTGCGGCGCATTTCGAGCGCCGCCTGCACGGCCGCCGTGGCGTCGTCCTCGCCGGTGACCGGCGCGCCGAAGAGGGCCATGATCGCGTCGCCGATGTACTTGTCGATCGTGCCGCCGTGCTTGAATACGATATCGGTCATCGCCGTCAGATATTGCTGCACGAAGGCCGCCACGTCGGTCGGCGGGAGGCCTTCGCTGAGCTTGGTGAACGAGACGATGTCCGAAAACAGAATCGTCACCTGCTGCTCGCGCGGCGCCAGGGCGTCGTCGGTCGCCCCGGTCTGGGAAATCCGCGCCACGACGCGGTGATCCAGAAACTGCGACAGGAACTTCCGCACCCGCTGCTCTTCCTCGACCCGCTCGGTCAGCCGTCCGCGCTGGATGCCGATCGAGGCCTGATGCGCCACGACCAGCAGCAATTCCAAATCGGCCGCGCCGAACACATGATCCGGCCGCGTCGATTCCAACAAGAGCGCGCCGATGATTTCTTCGCCGGTCCAAAGTGGTACGCACATCGCCGAGGTCACGCCCATCTGATCGAGCGTCGCGTAGGCGCCGGCGGAACTGGTGTCAGGCGAGATCAAGAGTCCGCACCGTTCGTCCAGCAACCGCTTGAGCACCGTGCGGCTGATCCGCACCGATTCTCCCGGCTGCAAGCCGTGCGCGACAATCGGCACCGGCTTGCCTTCGGCGTTAAGCAAGCACAACACGCCGCGGTCGGCCCGCGTCTGCTCCAGGACGATCTGCAAGATTTCATCATTGAGCCGCTGCCCGTCGACGGCGCGAACCAGCTTTTCGCTGACGCGCTGCAGGGTCAGCAACTTCGCTTCCGCGAGCGCCAAGGGATCGAGCGACTCCGCTTTCGCCCCCGTCGCCACGGGCCGGCGATGATCCTTGAGCGATTGTACGATCCGCGTCAGGTCGAGCGACTGCGCCGCCTCTTCATCCACGCGGCGCGTATGCACGACGGAACTGCCCAAGGCGTCGGCTATTTCTTCTTCGTCGATCAGCAGGCTGAACTCAGGATCGGCGCAAAAGGTCAACTCCGACGCGCCAATCTGGATCAGATCGCGGTCCGCCAGCCGGTGCGATTCCACCTGGTAGCCGTTGACGAACGTATGGTTCCGGCTGCCGCGATCCTCCACATACCAGCCGTCCTCCGCGCGCCGCAGTTGCGCATGCTTGCTCGACGACGCCAGGTCCGCCAGCACGATGTCGTTTGTGTCGGCCCGGCCGATCGTGATCAACTCGCCCTGCAAATCGCGTTCGATCGACTTCCCGTTCGAAACGAAGCAAAAGATCGGAAGAGC
>JALHLM010000016.1 GCA_022844585.1 Pirellulales bacterium
GTACAGTTCGGACCACCGAACTCGGTTGTTCATCCGCGTGTGGGGACCACCTAGTCGCCGGTGTGGTTTACCGAAGATTGCGCTTCGGTGAAGTCGACCGAGGCAGCGGCGGAGATGCTTTCGTGATCCAGGCGGTCGATGTGCCCGAAGCAGGAAGCGAAGTGTCCCACTCGCCCCGGGAATGGGCACGGCCCCATCAGCCCAATAGATGCATTTCGTGGCGAGGGGCTTGCCGATTTCGATCTCAAGAGTCGCAGCCAGGCGAATTCTTATACAGTTGCTGCGTCGACGCAGCACGGCGTCCTTTCACTCTTCCGTTCCTTGCTAGGCCAACAGGTTGCGCACAACCTGCGCTGGTTGCCCGCCCGTGAGCGACATCTGTTGGCCGCCGCGCCGGAACGTCAGGCGGGTGTGATCGAGGCCGAACAAGTGCAGCACGGTGGCGTGGTAATCGTGTTGGGTCACAACGTCGGTCGCGGCCTGGTAGCCGAAGTCATCCGTGGCGCCATGCACATAACCGCCACGGACGCCTCCGCCGGCCAGCCACATGCTGAAGCCGTACGTGTTGTGATCGCGCCCCACTTGGTCTCGGCCGAAATCATTTTGAATCACAGGCAGTCGGCCCATTTCGCCACCCCAGTGGACGAGCGTCGTATCAAGCAGCCCGCGTGACTTGAGGTCTTTCACGAGCGCCGCGGACGGCTGGTCGATCTCCCGGCAACGCTGCGGCAACGCATTTAGAATTCCGCTGTGATGGTCCCACGACTGGCCGTTGTTATAAATTTGGACGAATCGCACGCCGCGTTCCACAAGTCGCCGCGCGAGCAAACAACGTGTGCCGTAGTCGCGGGTTTCTGGTTGATCAATACCATACATTGCGAGCGTCGCCTGACTCTCGCCGCGAATATCAAGTGCCTCTTTCGCGGCCGTCTGCATGCGGGCCGCGAGCGCGTAGCTTGCAATGCGCGCTTCCAGGTCTGATTCGCCTGGGTGCTCGCGGCGATGTTCTTCGTTCAAGTCCGCAAGAAGCGTTAACTGGCGCAGTTGCGCAACGCCGCGGAGATAAACCGGCGGCTCGAGATTCAAGAGCCGCGGTTCGCGCGGACGTGCTAGCGTCCCCTGGTACATGGAGGGCAGCCAGCCGTTCGACCAGTTATCCCCGGCCAGCAGCGGCGGACCGTCGGGGTGCGTCATCACCATGTAAGTAGGCAGATCCTGCGTTTCGCTTCCCAGACCGAAGGTTAGCCAACTCCCCAGCGATGGATTGCCGCCGACAATGCGCCCGCTGTGTAAGGCGTACATGGACTGACCATGATTGTTCACGCCGGTGCGCATGGAGCGAATGAGCGAGATTTCATCGGCGATGCCTCCGAGGTGGGGCAACAACTCGCTGAGTTCCATGCCGCATTCGCCGCGGCGCTCGAATTTCCAGGGCGCCGCCATGACCTTGGAACTGGCCTGCGCTGGATTGTCGTATTTCACTTCGCCAGGATACGGTTGGCCGTTGTACTCGACGAGTTTGGGCTTGGGGTCGAACAGGTCAACATGGCTTGGACCGCCGACCATGAACATGGAGATCATAGCCGTGGCGCGTGGGGCATGATGCGTGTCCTTCGGCAAAAGATCGAAGTGGCGTTCTTCCAGCTCCGGACGGACCGGCTCCGCCAGCAGGCCGTCCTGCTTGAACAGCCATGCCGCGGCCGTCGCGCCGAGACCATACGCGCCGCTGAGTACGAAGTGCCTGCGCGAACAAAAACAGGATGGACGCGGTTGCATGTTGTGAACCCTCCTCACGGACCTCGGTGGCTATTCGATGTAGAGGAACCGATTGGAACTCAAGAGGGCGTGGCAATAGGATGCTAACGCTTGTTGAGCGCAGTTGAATTGGCCACGTTCTGCCTCCGGTAAACTCGCCACGTATTGAGTGAATGTTTCGCTCTGCGCGTTAAGATATTCGCGCGCCGCCGCCAACGTCTCTGGCGAGATGTCGACTTGATAGGTCAGCTGCCAGGCGCGGCGGGCCTGCGCTTCCGGGTCATTCGGACACTCAATCGCGACGCGCTCGGCTAGGGCCCGCGATTGCTCGAGCAAGAACTCGCTGTTCATGAACAAGAGCGCCTGCGGCGTCACCGTGGATGACTTGCGTGTTTCGCAGCACGGGGACATTTGGGGCATGTCGAAGGACTCGAGGAGCGCCAGCGGCCACTTGCGCCGGACTAGCAGATAGACGCTACGGCGGAACTGCTCGTCACCGGCCCCATCGACGGCGTTGAACAAGGAGCCGCCGCTGCCAGCGGCGCGCTTACCGACGACCACCTGCCCATCCGTATGCTCGATCACTGGTACCGACGGTCCATACATCTGAGAGTTGAGCTTGCCGGTCACCGCGAGGATGGCATCGCGGATCGCTTCGGCCTCCAAACGGCGCAATGGATATCGCGACAAGAGACGGTTATCGGGATCCAACTGCTCACTCGCGGCGATACGCGCCGAGGATTGCCGATAGGCCATCGAGGTCATGAGCAAACGGTGGAGCGGCTTCAATCGCCAGCCGTTGGCGGCGAACTCGCTCGCCAGCCAATCAAGCAGTTCAGGATGCGACGGCCGCTCCCCGAGCGCGCCGAAATCGCCAGGCGTGGCGACGAGGCCGCGGCCAAAGTGGTGCATCCAGAATCGGTTGACCAATACACGGAGAGTAAGCGGATGCCGTCCATCCGTTAACATTCTCGCGAAAGCCAAACGGCGGCCGCTAGAAGAAAGGGTCGTGTCCTTCGCGGCGATGTCAGCGCTTTCGCGGCCCAAGGCCAGGATCGGCAGCTCGCCGGACGTGACGATTTCGCGCGGCTGGAGCGGGTCGCCGCGCGCAAAAAGCTTGCTTTCGGGAAGGGGTTCGTCGGTCTCCGTCAGCGCCATCACGTAATCGCCCTGGGGCTTTTGCGCGCGGACATCGGCGACTTTCTGACGAGCCGCTTGCAGCTCCTGGTGGTACTTGGCTTGATAGACGCGATCGTATTCTACTAACAACCCTTCCAGCGAACCGCGATTCACGTCCGCGGTCGGGAATTCCTGCAAGAGCGCAATTTGTTCCGGCGTTCGCTGGTCGCGAGACGTCTCCACCGCGGCGCGCACGGTATCTCGCCGCTCCTCGGGAACTCGGTCCAATTCCGCCTGCTTGAATTGGACGAACAACGCATCCAGTCGCTGCTCGATCTCCCGGTCCATCACGGCGGCCTGCGCTTCGATCTGGGCCGATTTATGGCGATTTTCTTCCGGCGTTACGTCCACCAACCGCGCGGAAGGAGTTCGCCAATGCTGCCAATCGAGGGCCGGATCAAATATTGCCCGCAGCCGATAGTAATCGACTTGTGAAATGGGGTCGTAGCGATGGTCGTGACATTGCGCGCAGCCGACGGTCAGGCCCAGGAGCGAATTTCCGATGATTTTCAATGTTTCCGCGACCACTTGATTGCGTTCAACCGTTTGGTCCACCTCGGCCGATTCCGTGCCGTCGGGCGCCATCCGCAAAAAGCCTGTCGCGATTAGCGGATCCAGCGCGTCGCCTTGCAACGCGGCGTAGGGGCGCGCCGCCAACTCGTCGCCGGCGAGCTGTTCGACGATGAAGTCATTCCATGATCTGTCGGCGTTGATAGCGCGAATCACATAGTCGCGATATTTGTAGGCGAAGTCGCGCACGCGATCCTCAGGCGTCACCCCGTCGGATTCCGCAAAACCGGCCGCATCGAGCCAATGTCGTCCCCAGCGCTCGCCGTAGTGCGGGGAGTCCAGCAGGCGATCGACTAAGCGCTCATAAGCGTCGGGCGCTGAATCCGCGACAAACTGCGCGACATCTTCCGGCGTCGGAGGCAGTCCCCAAAGATCGAAATAGGCGCGGCGGATCAGCGTAACGCGATCGGCCTCTGGCGAAAACTGAAGTCCCGCCGCATGCAGGCGCTGCCAGATGAAGGCGTCGATGGGCGTACGAATCTGTGCGCTCGGCGCCGCTGTGGGCGGTTCAACGGTTGTAATTGGTTGAAATGCCCAATAGTTCAGTTCTTCAGCGGTAAATCGCACCTCGTTGGGATCGTCCGGCTCCGGTCGCGCTGTCTTCGCCCCTTCGTCAATCCAACGTCTAATGCTCTCAACCTGTTGGGGGGAGAGCTTCTTGGTCCCCTCGGGCATTTCTCCATCGCGAATGCGCTGGAAAAGCAAACTCGCTGCGGAATTGCCAGCCACAATGGCCGGCCCGGAGTCTCCGCCGTGCATCAGCAGCTTCGACAATCGCACGTCGAGACCGCCCTCGCGCGAGTCCGCTTCGCCGTGACACTGAAAACAGGCGGCTTTTAAGATCGGTCGCACGTCGCGCTCAAACACGGCTTCGCCCGCGCTCGCCGTCACAGCTTGCATGAACAGCGACAGGCATGTCGTCAGGAAGACGGAAGGATTTCGCGGCGTCGTGCGCATCGTGAGGTCGCCAGAGGATGAGTTGGCGCTGGCGGGATAGGAAAGCGGACGGTTGAGGTTCGTCGTAGCAAAGCGATGATCTCGCGAATTGGCCAGACGTGGTCTCTGTCGAGGCGACGGAGTCCCCGCATTACCAGCTTGCACGGATCGAGTCCGACCTGATACAGCACCGTAGCGTGAACCCCGGTGAACTAGTGCGGGTTTTCGACCGCGTGAAAAACCAAGTTCATCTGTGGCGCCGTGCGTTACGTCCTGCTTGATTCCGACGCCGGCATGCCAACGGGAAATCCCTTGCGGATGATGATCGCGTGCGGTCCCTTCGGCACCTGAGAGGGAACGCATCAACGGACATCAATATAACCGCGACAGGGGCCGTTCGGCAATCGATGCCGTGAGGCAGAAATGGCGCTATGCGGACGACGAGGGCCGGCTCGCTGACAGCGCGATAGGCTAGGCACTTCTCTCGGCACGGCACAAGGATGTGGTCAATCCCTGCTCACAACTCATATTGGCGAAGCCGACCAACGTTCGGAAGAAGTCGTCGAGGCGCATCCCGACCGACATGGCGAGAGCGGTGTGACCGACACGGGCTCGAAACGTGCCGAGAAATTGCCCGATCTGCCCGATCGTGTTCGGTTTCTCTGGCGGGAGAGTTGTGGAATCCGCGAGGGCTTTTTGGAGATTCTCGTGAACAAGCGATGCTTGGACGGTCTTGACGCAAGTCGATCGCTTACCGACATCGCGGTTCCAAGGAATTATGCCGGGAGCGAATGCCTCTCCGGCAATCTAGGTCAGACGGGTGGGGTCGATAAGAACTCAGCAAGTCCGGTTCGCTTCGTTAGACCTCCGTTGCTCCGATCATCCGTTATTAGAATGGCTGGCAGTCTACGGCAAACTCTCGGGCCATCCTGACCAGGTCTGCATTCAAGAGCCGCGCGTAGCTGGTCCCGCGAATAGACCAGATTTCGTTCTTCTCCGTGAAGACTTCGAGCGAGCTACTTCGTCGCGGAAACGCTTCGCACCGTCTGCTAGTCAGCTGTGGACATGCGCTATTTCGAGGGATAACCGGCGAAAACGTGCTCATCGATGTGCGTAGTCGCTCGTCACTTTTCGCCGATTTCGACAGTTAACGACACAATGCGAAGCGCGCTGTTACCACACGTGGGAGAAATCGCGGAAAACTTGGGAGTTATCCGTGTGCTTTCGCGTGTCTTTGCGGCGGGGCGCAAGAATTGCGAACGGTGCGCTAGGTCATCGCGATCCTGGCGCATTAGCGATCTGCGGTCGTCACCCGAAGGAGCTTGAGATGTTGACTACAAAGCGACCCGCGGCATCCGTTGTTCTCCTTTTGTTGGCATTTGGACTATGGCGAGCCCACGCCGCTGGCGAGGTTGCGGTCGGAGAGGATTTCGACCCCAACGAAGCAGTGAATCAAATCCGCCTCGAACTCACCGTTGCCCCGGGCGGCGAGGCTCTGGATGAACCCATCGCGCTCGATCTAGGGCTCGGCTTTCCGTTTCGATTTGTTCTGTCCCACCCGTAATCACTAGGCGGGCTCGGGATGTCGCTCAATCTCCTCGTAGAAATCCCGGATCAATTCCTCGAAGCAGGGCGATACCTTCCCTGTATAGGTCTGACGACGACCTCGGGCAGGTCCTCCAACAGGATTTCTCCGTCGTCAGCCAGAATCTTTCCCCGTTCAATTGCGTTGATGAGCTGACGAATGTTCCCGGGCCAAGCGTATTGTTCCAACGCCTCCATCGCCACAGACTCAATCCTCCACTCCGGTCCCAGAAATCGATTGACAAGGAGCGGAATGTCGCCGGCTCGCTCGCGGAGCGGGGGCACCTTCAGTGACATCACATTGGCGAGCGGGACTGACGATGCTGACCAACTAATTGGTGTTCAGCGTGCTCATGTCGTGGAAATGTTGAGCCGCGAAGGAAACACAAGGCCCGCGCAGCGCGGGCCCTCGGGATCAGCCGCCGAAGCTTGTATCGCTTGCTTGAGAAGTATGAAGTCGAGGCGAGGTGATTTTCGCGGGGGAGCGCCTACAGTCGTCAATTCTGCTCACGCTGTTGCGAGCCGATCACGAGTTCGCATGGCGCACGACTCCTCGGTTTCTATGGGGACGGCGCTAGGACCGTCGGCGTGCGACTGGACGAATCGGACAAGCGCATCCATTTCGCGCACAGGTGTGCGGATTCCGCAACTTCCTAGGCGAAGTAACGTAGGACATCAAGACTACAGTCTCCTATATCACGCTGTTCTTGCCACAAGCCCGATGTTGTCAACTGGCACCCGATTTGCGTTCGAATCCATTTCGGAGATTGACGAGGATCTCGGAGAACTACTGTGGCTGCTGTCCGTTGGCTCAAGGCAATTCTGGATGAGTACGGCGCTTCTCATCGCAACGTTTTCAATGGAGGAAGATCTCATGCCCACTACCCACGCGATCGAGGCCTTTGATACGACGTTGCAGACAACTCATTTGTGGCTCAACGAGTTGTGCGAACGGATGTGCTGGGCCGATGCGCATCGCGCTTATTACGCCTTCCGCGCCGTCCTGCACGCGCTGCGCGATCGCCTGACGATCGACGAGGTGGCGGCCCTCGGCGCTCAACTTCCGATGCTGATCCGCGGCTTCTACTATGAGGGCTGGCATCCGGCGGGCAAGCCACTCAAGGAACGCAAGAAAGAAGAATTCCTGGCGCACGTGGCCGCCGCATATCGCGAGGAATCGACCGGCCCCTCCGAACGGATCACCCGCAATGTGTTCGCGGTCGTCGCAGCGCATATTTCCCCGGGAGAAGCAGAGAGCGTCCGTCGCGTATTGCCTGAGGAGATCCGCGAATTGTGGCCGAGTCCCCATGACGTGCCGGTAGCACCTCCGTTGTGCCAGCCGATATTCAAGAAAGCGGAATTCTAGCCGCGGTGCGCGTCGTCAACAACGGGGCGACCTGCCAATGCGGCCGGTGACGTCGCGCACGCGGAGTCGACTTGCGCCAGGCCCGTGGCTTGTGGTTAATGCTCGGCTGACTTGAACCAATCCGTCATTTCATATCAGCACCGACGCCAAGCCACTTGCCAGGAGCGCCCTCCGTCGCTTCGAATCGCGCGGCAGCGACACAGCCTAACCGTGCTCGATCTGAGAATCGATACTCAGGATCCGACATAGCGAAATCCGGCAATCATTGACGACGTGGCCATCGTATCCGCCTTCACGGCCCGGACGGTGCCGTCGTGAATGAGCGTTTCGCGAACCGCGATGTCGATCAGGTCTTCCGCGTCCGCGGCCTCTCGAGTGAGTTGCAGTTCACCTGAGTCGCGATTGAAGTGCCCGTGGAGGTGTGCCCCCGCGGCAATAAGCAATTCGTGCACTTGACCGCGGCATGCCGCCGGGAGCACGGCGTTCGGTTGGCTGGCGGCGAGTCCAGCGCCGATGAGATCTGTCAGTCGCGTGACGTCGCGCGCATGGCGCTCATCCACATAGGCATGAATGACGGTTCGAGCGCGTTCGAACAATTCGTGATCCGTCCAATGGTCAGGACTGCCGCCGATATGTTCGGCCAGCAGGTGCGGATAGGAGCTGACTTCGGCAAAAGCCGCCGCCAACCGCTCAGTTGCGGCGACAATCAGGGGAAGTCCGTGTTGTGCGAGGACGGGCGCCATTGCCTTGTCCACGGCGCGACAATAAATCAGGAGATCCGATGCCACGTGGGAAGTACTGGCGCCCTGGCCATGAAAGACGGCGCCCTCCTTATGATTCCGAAAGCGGGCGGTTGAGAGCACGTGGATCTGTCCGGCCGGTTCGTCGTAATGCAGCGCCTCGCGCAAGCTTGGGGGAAGGCTTGGCACAGTCAAGACGCGAATGCCCTGGTCATCGACCACAAACGCCTTAACCCGGTTTTCGCTCAACGCGAGCACGACAACTCGCGTCGCCGCACTCGTCGCCAGCGCCAGAGGCGGTAGATGAAAAGATTCGCCGACATGGACCGATTCCGTGAACGAAATCGGGACGCGAAAGTTCCAGCTTCGCTCCCCCGTCAGAAAGACCGCCAGGCCGTCGGCAGGGTTGTTCCAGAAAGTCGGATCATCGATGAGACGTTGAGCCCCGCCCATGACTTGCGCCGCCAAGCTGTTGGAACAATTCTTTTCCATCAGAAGCCGTTCGCTCTGCCGAACCGCATTGCGCAGCCGGACGATGTTTTGTTGGGCGTCCGTGCCGCCGCGTGATGTCGGCAGGTAGATCGAGACACTCGGAAATTCCCGGACCGTCGCCAACTCGCGAAGTACGGCTTGAGTGATGATGTCCATATGGGCGTTCCTTTTTCGTTGTTTTCCCTTGCTTGGTGAGCTCTACCTGGATGGCTCACAGCGATCCCCAACTTCGACGTCGTGCGCAGACCGCGCAATATCGGGCGTAAGGCAGGGCTTCCAATCGTTCGTGGGCAATATCCTTCTTGCAGTCTTCACACTTCCCGAACGCGCCACGTTGGATTCGCCCGAGCGCTTCCGTCACTTCTTCCATGAGGTCCCGTTCAGCCTTGGCAACCGTCACGTCTTGCTCGTAGCCGCGGAAATCACGGTCCGCAGGCACTCCACCCTCGTCTGCGAGATGCCGTTCGTTTTCCGAGCATACCGCGCCGTGTCGCTCGTGCAGTTGGTACTTTAGGACCAGTAGTCGCTTGCGAAGTTGGTTCACCTCAGCCGATCGCATGCGTGGCTCCTTGCGCAAGTGCGGCAATGGACAAGCATAGACGTGAAAGCAGCGAATCCTATGCCGCCCGCGAAGTGCCCCAGCGGAGTCTGCCACATTCGTCGCGTAGTGTGCTCTCCTCATCAGCGATCCTCGGCACAACGGCCATTCTTCATGATTTCAGACGAAACTGTGCAGCATTCGCGTAAATCGGTCGCTGGCTTGTCACAGCCAGGATCGCGCGCAGGAGACGTCGAACGTGCGGAATCGCTCGCAGCGCAGAATTGTTATTGAGCGAATCGTCCGCCCGTCCATTCTCGGAACCGCGTATTGTCGGCCCAATCGCCTTTTCCCTTATTGGCATGCCGCTTGCTACTTGTAGCTTGCATCTGGAGGCTAATCATGAATGCCAAACATCTACTCTTTCGAGCCGAAGCCCGCGAAAAGCTGTTGCGAGGCGCCACCGCCCTGGCGGATGCGGTGCGCGTCACAGTCGGCCCGAAATCGAAATGCGTGCTGCTCGAAAAGAAATGGGGGCATCCTGTTGTCTGCAATGACGGGGTAACGATCGCGAAGGAGGTGGAGCTCAAGGATCCCGAGGAAAACCTGGGCGCCCGGATGCTACGCGAGGCGGCCGAAAAGACGGGCGAAGCGGTCGGCGACGGCACCAGCACTTCCACTATTCTGGCGCACGCAATTTACGCCGATGGCCTGCGCAATATCGCCGCGGGCGCCAGCGCGATTGACTTGAAGCGCGGTCTCGATCGTGGATTGAAAGTCGCGGTCGAGACGATTCGATCGTTATCCCGCCCGGTGGCGAGCCGCCAGGAAAAGGCTCAGGTGGCCACGATCTCCGGGCACAACGATCCCGCGCTCGGCGACCTGGTTGCCGAAGCCATGGAGCGAGTCGGTGGCGAAGGCGTTGTTTCGGTGGAGGAGGCCAAGGGGACCGAAACGCTGCTGGAAGTGGTCGAGGGAATGCAATTCGATCGCGGCTACCTCTCGCCCTACTTCATCACGGACGCGGAAAAAATGGAGGCCGTGATTGAGGAGCCGGTGATTCTCCTGTACGAGAAGAAAGTCAGCAGTCTCAAAGATTTCCTTCCGCTCTTAGAGCAGGTCGTCCAGCTGCACAAGCCGTTGGTGGTGATCGCTGAAGACGTCGAGGGAGAAGCTCTGGCGACGCTTGTTGTCAATAAGCTTCGAGGCGTCCTGGCCTGCGCGGCCGTCAAGGCGCCCGGCTACGGCGATCGGCGCAAGGGTATGATGCAGGACATCGCGATCCTCACGGGCGGGCAGTTTGTGGCCGAAGAGTTGGGAGTCAAGCTCGATGCACTCAAGCTCACGGACCTCGGGCGCGCGACCCGCGTCGTGCTGGATAAAGACAATACGACGATCATTGGCGGCGCTGGCAACAAGGCCGCCATCGCTGGGCGCTGCGATGAGTTGCGCAAACAAATGGAGAAGACGACCTCGGACTATGATCGAGAAAAGCTCGAAGAAAGACTGGCCAAGCTGGCCGGTGGCGTGGCGGTGATTCGCGTCGGTGCGCCGTCGGAAGCCGAAATGAAAAGCCGCAAAGAGGCGCTGGACGACGCCATCAGCGCCACGAAGGCCGCGATCGCGGAAGGGATTGTTCCAGGCGGAGGCCTGACGCTGTTGCGCGCCATCAATGCCCTCGAACTGGACGAAGCAAAGTGCGAAGGGGACGAGCGCACTGGAATTCGCATTCTGAAGCGCGCGTTGGAAGCGCCGACTCGCCAAATCGCGGAGAACTCGTCCGCCGACGGGGGAGTCGTCGTGGGACAAATGCGCACCGGGACTGACAACTACGGTTTCGATGCGGCCACCGGAAAATATGTCGATCTCATCAGCGCCGGCATCATTGATCCTACGAAAGTCGTACGACTGGCACTGGAAAACGCCGTCTCTGTGGCGGGCGTGCTGCTGCTGACTGAGGCCACGCTGACCGAATGGCCGGAGCCGAAAGGCGAGCCGCTGCGTCGCGGCGAATACGCAGAGGAATAGCAGTCGCTCGGCGAGGACACCAAGTCAATTCACTACTTTTGAAAGGCATGACCATGAGCGCCACCGGCCATCTGAAAATGCACCAGGACCATCTTGCCTGGCAGGCGGAATTCCGATCCTGGCAGGAAGACCTCCAAGCGTGGCAATCGGAAGTCGCACAAGTCAAAGCCAGCTTGCCGACACTGGAAATGGCGATTGACGCACACGCCCATGCCGTGGTCGAAAAACTTGCGCTCATGCAGGATGCCGAAAGACACGTTGGAGCGCATGAAGAGGCGCTTGCGGACTACGAAAAGGGCGAGACCGCGCAACGCCTCATTGGTATGGCCGGCGAACACACGGAACAAGTCGCCAAACAAGAGCAATTGCGCGAAACTCATCAAGCGTTCGCCCACCGCCATCGTGAGTTGCTCGCACATTGGCGTAGGTTCACGAAGTTACTAATCCCGCCCGGCACGTGAGCCGCACGGTGCGAACTGTAGGATGACGACGCCTCGCGACTATGCGTGGCGGTCGAATCATCGACGTATAATCACCGCCATCAACACTTGAAAATGGAGTTCCGCGATGACCGCCGCCGCCACTAAGCAAACCGCCGCCGCCCCACGTCGCACTTGGGTTCCTCAACCTCTGCAAACGCTTCGTGAGGAGATTGATTCCCTGTACAACCAGGCCTTAGGGGAAGCCGAAGGGTGGCTCTCGCCCCGCATGTTCTTTCCGACGCTCGACGTACATGAGACGGATGACGCCATTCTCGTCGAAGTCGACCTGCCGGGCGTCCGCCCGAATGATGTAAACGTGCATGTGAACGAGCACGTGCTCACAATCCGAGGCGAACGTTCGATTGCGCCGCGAGAGACCAAAGTGACGCACAAGCTGGAACGGCGACGAGGAACGTTCTCGCGCTCGGTGCCCCTGCCCAGTCCCGTGCAGGAAGACAAAGTCATGGCGGAATACCGGGATGGAGTGTTGACCGTGACGCTTCCCAAGACGGCGGAAGCCCGGGGAAGAAAAGTTCCTGTTCAAGCCACATAAAGCAGAGGAGCACGGCATGTCCGTCCTGCGGCTCGACGAAACGACCGGTGACTGGGTGGTGTTTGCGCCAAGTCGCCGTCTGCGGCCGCACGACGGACACACGACGCCCGCCGCCGATGCTCGTTCTCTTGCGCCAGAGTGCCCTTTCTGTCCCGGTAACGAAGCGCTCACTCCGCCGGAAATTCATGCCGTCCGCGACAGGGGAGGCGGCGCGTGGCAAGTTCGCGTGATCGCCAACAAGTTTCCCGCGCTCACAATTGAAGAAGATACGGCTCGCGAGCGCGACGAGCATGAGTTTAATTCGATGGGAGGCTGTGGCGCGCATGAAGTGATTGTGGAGTCAACCCATCACAGTCTCTTCTTGGCGCAGCATCCCGCGAGCCACATCGAAGTAATCCTGGGAGCGCTTCAAGATCGCTATCGCGACCTGATGCGGGACTTTCGCTTTCAGACCGTGGTGATTTTCAAGAATCACGGTGTGGATGCCGGCACTTCACTTGCGCATCCCCATTGGCAACTCGTGGCCACGCCGGTTGTGCCGCGGCTACTGCGGGCCAAGCATGTCACTGCAACGGAGTATTTTGATCGCACCGGGCATTGCCTGTACTGCGTCCTCCGCGACCGCGAAATGGCGGCGGCGGAACGAGTGCTGGCCACGAACGAGCACTTCGTGGCATTCCTCCCGTTCGCTTCGCATATGCCATTTGAAACCTGGATCGTGCCCCGCTTTCACCAGGCATCCTTCACACAACTGCGACGGGAACGCTTTCGTCCTTTGGCGGAAATTCTCAAGGCAGTGCTGCTCAAGCTATATACCGGACTCGATAATCCCGCCTTCAACTTAACCATCGACGACGTGCCAAGGGGCGATGAGGACAAGGAGTATTTTCTCTGGCATATCCGCATCCTGCCGCGCCTCGCCACACCGGCGGGATTCGAATTGGGCAGTGGCATGTCAATCAATACAGTGCTGCCGGAGGACGCGGCCGAATTTCTCGGACGAGTTCCTGTGGCGGATTCACTTTAGCATGCGGAGCCGAATATCATGAACATCCAACAATTCTTGAACGAAAACAACGTGCCCTTTACCGTCCAAACACACCCGGACACCTTTGACTCGCAACATCTGGCGCAGCAGCTGCATGAACCGGGAAAGCACGTGGTCAAGACAGTGCTGCTCCGCGCCAATCATGGTTTCACCTATGTGGTCGCCGTGTTGCCGGCGACACATCATGTCGATCTGCCGCGGCTCAGCGAAGCGTTGGGGCACACGGAATTGCATCTGGCCACGGCGATCGAGATCGCGAACTGCTGTCCCGAATGTGAATTTGGCGTGTTGCCGCCATTTGGATCCAAGTTCGCAATGAAGACCGTCGTGGACGAGACGCTGGCGCAGGACGAGGAGATCGTCATGCAGGGCAACTCGCGGCATGAGGCGATTCGCATGAAGTACCGAGATTACTACAATCTCGAGCGTCCGCTGATGGCCTCCTTCGCCATGCCGACGACCGGCGTGGAGAGTGGTCACACGGCAGACGAAGGCGCACACCGCTGATATGATCAATTGCGGGGAACCACGCCACGCGCTGAATCGATTGATCCGTGATGTCAATAGGAGTCTGAGAAATGGCCGAAATGCTCCGATTGCATCACCCCCAACTGGTTGCCGTCTGGCCCGGCATGGGCAACGTGGCGCTCAATGCCGGCGTCTACCTGCTGTCCAAGCTGAACATGTCACTGGTCGCGGAATTGCAACTCAATGAGCTGTTCGACGTCGAGCATGTCGAAGTGAAGAATGGTATTTTGCAGTTGGGACGGCGTCCGCGGAACCGCGTGTTTGTCTGGTCCGATCCAAGCGAACAGCGCGATCTTGTCGTGTTTCTTGGCGAGGCGCAGCCCGCGATGGGAAAGTACTCCTTCTGCCGTCAGTTGGTGGCATTCGCCAAGCAACACGGCATTGAGCGCGTCTACACGTTTGCAGCCATGGCGACGCAGATGCATCCCGAGCAGCCCTCGCGCGTGTTTGTGGCCGCGACGAATCAAGCTGGCCTGGACGAATGGACCAAGCATGAGGTGGAAGTTCTCGAAGATGGCCACGTCGGCGGACTCAACGGCATCTTGCTCGGCGTCGCAAAAGAACAGGAGTTGCACGGAGCGTGCCTGCTCGGCGAAATGCCCCATATCTTCAGCCAACTTCCGTTTCCTCAAGCCTCCTTGGCGATTCTCAAAGCGTTCTCGGCGGCCACGGGCATCGACGTCGACTTCACCGAGCTTGCCCTGCAAGCCGAGGCGACCGGCCAGCACTTGAGCGCGCTTCTGGCGCAAGTTCAACAGGCGTACGAACGTGAATCTACCGCTGAGGAAGAGGAGTTTCAGGCGGAACCGCCACCGGAGGAGCAGCTCAGCGCGGGGGCCCGCCGCCACGTCGAACAACTGTTCGAGCAGGCGGCGCACGATCGCTCGCGGGCGTTCGAACTCAAGCAAGAGTTAGACCGACTCGGCGTTTTCAAGGAATTCGAAGATCGCTTCTTGGATCTATTCAAGAAGGCGAGTTGAGATGCCGCGGCGCTCGGCTATGCGTCGCTCACAATGTGCTGTCAGCCCCGGCCAGCCCTGTGCCGGCTAACGCCAAAGTGTGCGGTACGGTGCGTCGCATCCGTTGCCACCGCGCGCTTTGAAGCAAATCAACCTCGGGGCAGGTCAATGGGACCACCTTCCGGGTACGAGAGGGCGAGGCATACCCAACGGGGAAAACGCCGCGGTTGGTCGCCGGCCGAATCGATCACTATTGAACAGGAGACAATGACATGACCAGCTTACTGCCTTGGCGGAGACAAAAAGGAAATCTGACAGCCGGCGGCGCGCCTCCCCGGCTCGACGAGTTTCCCTTCGCGCTGAGTCGCCTGCGCGACGAGTTCGACCGGATGTTTGAGCGCATGGCGCGCGACGTTCCGGCGATGTGGGAAGGGAACGGTTGGCGTTGGGGGCTGGACATCGAAGATGAAGACAATGCCATCACCGTTCGAGCTGAGGCCCCGGGTTTCGAGGCCGGCGACTTCGACGTCCAGCTCTCCGACAATACCTTGACCTTGCGGGCGGCGCGCAAGACGGAAACCAAAGACAAGGAAGGCCAGGCCCGCGAATACCGCGAGCAGGAATGCTACGAATCCGTGTTGTTGCCCCAAGGCGTCGACGCCAACAAGGTGGACGCGAAGTACCACAACGGCGTGTTGACTGTGACCTTGCCGAAGACCGCCGCCGCGATGGCCAAACGGATCGCGGTGAAAAGCACGTGATTGCCTGGGCATGATTTATCTCGGCGCTCCTGCGGTTGACACGTGGCGCGTTGGCTGCGGTTTTTGGGGCAGCAACCGCTCAGGGGCGCCGTTTATGTTGATGGGATAGTCGGGTCTCTTCAAAAAAGGCCATGTCCAAGGCAATTGGAACAAGCTCGGACGGCGAACGCCGGGCGAGCAAATTCAGCGCGTTGAATTGCTATGTGACGACTTGGTTTAGACGGAATACAGTGAAGCAATAATCGTTCGAAGGGGAGAACCAATTCACCTGTTTGAACGTAGTAACTATGGAGGGGCAGCAACAAGGGCCGCCGGGGCATGTCGCCCGGCAACCCCTAGCTTCAGTGGCCTAGCAAGAGGTGACGACAGGTGTTTGAGGATGAGTTGGCGTGTGGGCCTCGTGGCCGAGAGTGATTCTTCGCGATACGCGATGAGGGCTGCCAGCCCTCATGAGCCCTTTGCGGGTAATAATCGACTCACAGCCCACGAGGCTCGGGATTTGAGAACCTGAAGTGCTGGCCGCCGAAAGGCGGTTTTTTTTATTGTTGCATACTGGTCGCTCATTCAAGCAACCATTCAACCATTGAAGATAAGCCGACGGCAACAGGCGCGGCGTTTGAGTTCGTATCAAGTTGAACCCATTCGAAAGCGCATCGCTAAATGCGGACTCAGGCGGCAAGCGTATCGGCGCCGCTTCACCCGCGCTCTTACGTTCAATCGCGATGCGGCGCTCTACGTTGGACCTTGGATCACGAGAACCTTTGCGCCCACGGCTTGACCGGACTTCAGTTCCCATAGTGCTTGGTTGGCGGCGGCGAGCGGATAGAGACTTACCTTCGCTTCAAGTCGCAATTTTGCGGCCAACTCGAGGAATTCGCGGACATCTTGGCGCGTCACGTTCGCGACTGACTTGATTTCCTTCTCCATCCACAGGTGATCGGCATAGTTCAGCTTTAGCAGCGTCTGTTGATCGGCATGCTCCTTGCGAATGGCGTTGACGACGAGGCGGCCTCCCGGCGCCAGGTTTTCGAGGGCGCGCACGATCGGTGTCCACGCCGGCGTGGTGTCGATGATCGCAGCCAACCGCACCGGAGCAGGTTCGTTCGTGTCGCCGGCCCATACCGCGCCAAGCTCCAAGGCGAAGCAGCGAGCTGCTTTACTCCGCGCGAAGACATACACATTGGCATTTGGCAACTGGTAGCGAATCAACTTCAACACGAGATGGGCCGAGGCGCCAAAGCCGGTCAGGCCGATGGAGTCTCCGTCGCCAACATTCGCCAGGCGGAGCGATCGATATCCGATGGCGCCGGCGCATAGTAACGGCGCCGCCTCGATGTCCGTCAACGACGCCGGAATAGGGTGAACAAATGCGGCCGGCGCGGTCATGAGTTCTGCGTATCCACCGAATTGCTCTCGTCCCGTGGCCTGAAATTCCGCGCAGAGATTTTCGCACCCCCGAAGGCACTGCGGGCACTGACCGCATGCGGAGAAAATCCACGCCACGCCGACGCGATCCCCAATTTCAACGCCTCGCACGAGCGCACCCTTGGCTTCCACGCGTCCGACAACCTGGTGCCCGAGCACCATCGGTAGCCGTGTCGGCGATAAGCGGCCTTCAATCTCATCCAACTCCGTGTGACACACGCCGCAGACCTGCACGCGCAGCAGGACTTCATTCGCCCGCGGCTTTGGGTCCGGCAGTTCAGTGAGTTCGAGCGGTCCGCGTTCGGGCTGCATCGGTCCAACCTGGCAAAGGACTTGTGCTTTCACGGGGCCACCTGTTCCATTGCAGTTGTCGCGGCGCTCTTGCAATAATGATGCTACCCGACTGGCGCAAGTCCATTAGACCGCCAAATATCCGTCGGGCGCCAGGCTAGTGGCAAGCATGACATTGTTGATATCCGCGTGTTCCGTCCATGCGCACGTGGTGCGATGGCTCGGTTCGCTCCACCAGTCTTCGATGCGAGTGGCGAGCGGCTCGAATCTGAGCAGACGCTGGAAGGGTACCGCCACATCGCCATTAAGCGCGCCGCTCGCGACGACCCGGCGCACGGCATGCAATCCGATGGAAAGCCCCAGCTCGCGAAACGCCAGGCGCGATCGCTGACCGAGACCAATCTGAAAGGCGCGCTCCATGGCTGGCAAGCTTGCTTCACTGGCCTGCAAGATCGCACAAAGAACCTCGTGGTATGCAGGTTCGATGTGGACTGGCAACTGCGCCAATCGAGCTGCGGCATCGAGCAAGCCACCGACCCCGAGGAGGTCATCCGTCATCCAATTGGCGGACTGGCACATTTGGGCGTAGTCCTTCACCGGGACGCGTAACGCATCTTGGCCTGCAATTGTCGATTGAAGTTCAAGGCACGTTACAAGACCATCCAGTGGGTCATGTTGACCCATGGAGGCCACCAGAGGTCGGCTCAAGTCAACGCTCATCTTCCAAACCATCCGTTTCGCGCCGCCAGGCCTCATCTCGCAAATGAACGAGCGGTGGGCGACGAGAGCAAGATCTACCGCCCAATCGTGATAGCAACGCTCGCCGGTTTCCCTGTGCATCCGGTGAAGCGCATGCATCCACTTGCTCAAATAGTGGAAATATTGCCCGTCACGGTCCCATTCAAGGCGCGGATCCAACGGCTCATCCGCGCGGCGCTCGGGCAATGGCTTCCCAATGCGCAAACCGCCCCGAGTGGGATGCCGCTCGCCTTCCGCTTCGGCTAGCCCGCTGATCCAGCCGCGCCGCGCGTCATCTTCCCTGTGCCTGCCGAGCATCTGATGGACCTGGTCTACCAGGGCCTTGGCGAAAGCCAGGTACTCGGCGTTGCCGGTTTGTTTAGCGAAGCCAAGAAAATTGCAGACCGCGTAGGCGTCCGTCCAGAGATAGCGCCGCGGAGGAGCGCTCCCGACGATGCCGGTCGCATGGGCGAACTCCCGCATCAGAGTTTCGGCAAGACGGACGTTCATTGCGTCTCAACGATCGATGATCGCGAAGGGGTGCGCAGGTTCATGTTCGGCCGCCTGGAGTGTGGTCAAGGGATCGACGGCGCTCGTTTCATCAAACCAGATCCATTCATCGAACTGGCCGGGAAGCGAGGCGTCGAAGTAGTGACTCTGACGCTCCGTGTCGGGACGGTAAATCACGCCAATCGCGCGCTCCAAGCGTCGTTTTGCCAACATCGCCGTGAGTTGCGGGCTCTTCGACTTCGTCAGCGGCAGAACGAAGCGGTTGAGTTCCGTCAGATGCATGGCACGTTCATAGCTGTCCGGATGCGATGGCCTGACTTGTTTGATCTCCACTGCGCCTTCCCACAGGGATGCGGCCGCGACGGTGCCATGGTCGGTGCCTTGGCCAATCAAGTAAGCGCCTGCTCCGAACGCCTGGCGGCACAGCTGGCCGATGTTGAGTTGACCGTGCTTGCCGAATTGCGTCGCCGCCGCATTCCCGACATGGGAATTGTGCGCCCAGATGACGGCCTTTGCTCCGTCTCCGTAGCGTTCGAGCAATAAGCGCATCGTTCGAAACATGTGCGTGTCACGGTGATTCCAGGATTCATCCGAGCCATAGTACATGATCCGGTAGTACTCCTCGGCGTCGGTGATCAGTCGGGCGTTCACCTGGGCGTCGAACAATTCTTCGCCGTCACGCATGGCCGCGTCAACACGGCGCTTCAACAGATCCTGGAGCGCGCGTACTGCCTCCGCCTCGCAATTACGGTAGCGTCCTGTCAGTGCGGCTCGACCGTAATTGGCCGGATCCCCCTCCCACGGAGTCAGGCAGCCGTAGCGGATGCGAGCGATCTCCGCCGCTTCCGGATCGACTTTTTCGAGGTATCGCAACACGCGATGAATGGAAGTGAATAGGCTGTAAAGGTCCAGCCCGTAGAATCCCACGCGCCGACGCGACGCCTGTCGCGTCAGGTTGTGCTCGCGTAGCCAATGGATGAAATCGAGCGTTTCGTGGTTCCGCCACATCCAAGTCGGAAACCGCGCGAAGGCCTCCCAAGCGTGCGGTTCTTCGCGTTCCTTGTGCGTCACGAAGTCATGAATGCGATACGCGTCGGGCCAATCAGCCTCGACGGCGACGAAGTTGAAGTCTTTACGCTCGATGAGCGCCTTCGTGATTTCCGCTCGGATGCGGTAGAACTCGCTCGTGCCGTGCGTGGCCTCGCCGATTAGCACGACGCGCGCCGAACCCACACGATCAAGCAGTGGTTTGAAGTCCAACTTCTCGATGGACTCGAAAGGCTCGGCGACGTCGCGAATCAGATCCGGCAGTCCCAATCGTGGCCGAACGACGCCGCGCGAGACTGTGGGTTTCTCGATCGCCTCGTCCGCAGGCCAGCCCGCCTCCCCGATCAGAGGCACAAAGCGGACGGCGCCCAACTCGTCGTATTCAAAATCTTCCTCACCGCGACGCACCGCGCGGACCAACTGCTGGGACTCCAATTCCTCGCCGATCGGAATCACCAGTCGGCCGCCGATGCTGAGTTGACGCAGCAATGCAGAGGGGATTCCCGGGCCGCCAGCTGCCACAACGATCGCATCAAATGGCGCCTGTTCCGGCCAGCCGCGCGTGCCGTCGCCATGGCGGACTTCCACGTTCTCATAACCGAGCCGCTTGAGCCTCTCCGCGGCGGTGTCGGCGAGCTGGCGATGCCGTTCGATGGTGTAAACTTCCTTGGCGATTCGCGACAGCACCGCCGCGGCATAGCCCGAACCGGCGCCGATTTCGAGCACTTTGTCGTCCGGCGCTAGTTCCAGCGCCTCAGCCATGTGCGCCACGATCAAGGGTTGCGAGATGGTTTGCCCAGAACCGATCGCCAGCGGCGCATTGCGGTAAGCAAACTCGCGCATTTCCTCCGCTACGAAGGCCTCGCGCGGCACCTCTTTCATGGCGCGAAGGACCGCTTCGTCGCGAATGCCCAGCAGCCGCAGCTCGTGCTCCACCAACCGTTCGCGCTGCTCTTCGAACCTCATGGAATGGCCCTCCTCGAATTGGCGCTGCGGGATACCGAGCGGCGATCAGACCTCAGTTGTGGTGCGTGCCATGCCCGTTCGCGAGCGACCGAATCATCGCGGACGTTTCAGCGGCGGTGTACGCGGGGGAATTCGGCCAACGTTCGCGAATTCCTTTGGGCTAGACACAGTGTCCTTCTTCTCGCGGTCCTAGAGCGGCCAATGAGTGAGACCCCAATCCCCTCCGCTGAAACAGCCTACCGAAGCAAACGAAATGCCGGTGCGCACTGCGGTGTGACAAAACTCACGTCGTCCTCGAAAATTGCGGGAATGTGTGCATTCACCATCTGCTGCAAGAGCCCGCTGCCGTTAAAACCGCTCAGGCGCGTGCGGAATAGATGCGCTCTTTGTTTCTGAAAGTGGACATTGTGGGAACAAAACCGCACGTGGGCAGCGCTTTCATTGCGTGGACTTGTCAAGCGACTTGGTGTCTCATTACGCTGGGGCATGCCTACTAGAACGGTCCCCCCCGTGGCAGTATTCAAGGCGCGGGGATTGACGAAGATCTACCATGTTGCCGAGACGACGGTGGAAGCGCTGCGCGGCGTCGATCTCGACCTCTACGCGGGCGAGTGCGTCGTGATGCTGGGGCCGTCCGGTAGCGGCAAATCCACGCTGTTGAATATCTTGGGCGGGCTGGACGTACCGACCAGCGGCGTCGTGCATTTCCGGGACCACGACTTGACTGCCGAGGACGACGACGCCTTGACGCTTTATCGCCGTGAGCACGTCGGATTCGTGTTTCAATTCTATAATTTGATTCCCAGTCTTACCGCGCGCGAGAATGTGGCCTTGGTGACCGATATTGCTGCGAATCCGATGGCGGCGGAAGAGGCCCTGGCCCTGGTCGGGCTGGCGGAGCGGATGGATCATTTTCCATCGCAATTGTCGGGCGGCGAGCAGCAGCGCGTAGCGATCGCTCGAGCCGTCGCGAAGCGACCGGATGTCTTGCTGTGCGATGAGCCGACCGGGGCGCTCGATGTGCGGACGGGCGTGCTGGTGATGGATGTGATCGACAGAGTCAATCGGGAATTGGGAACCACGACGGCAATCATCACGCATAATGCCTCGATCTCCCGCATGGCGGACCGAGTCGTTCATCTCTCAGATGGACGTGTCACACAGGTGGAATCCAATTTACAAAGATGTTCAGCACGCGAACTCGTGTGGTAACTCCCCGTGCGAACGCTGCGCCGTAAACTGCTCCGCGACCTGATGCTGCTCCGTGGTCAGTCCGTGGCGATTTGCCTGGTGATGGCGTGCGGCGTTGGCACGTACGTCATGTCCTTGAGCACGCTGCATTCACTCCGCCACGCACAATTTACCTATTACGAACAATATGGCTTTGCGGATGTCTTCGCGCACTTGAAACGCGCGCCTGACAGTATGGCCAGGCGATTGGCAGAGATTCCAGGCGTAGCGGCAGTACAGACACGCGTCATCGCCGAAGTAACGCTCGACGTCGCCGGGCTGGACGAGCCGGCGTCCGGTCGCCTGGTCTCCTTAGGTCGAACATCGGAAGCGCTGAATCGAGTCTTTCTACGACGAGGAAGGCTTCCCCTGGAGCGAGGCGTGGATGAGGCGTTGGTGAACGAAGCATTCGCCGAAGCGCACGCCCTGCGGCCCGGGGATACCGTGACGGCGGTCATCAACGGGCGACGCCGGGCGCTTCGCGTCGTGGGCATCGCCTTGTCGCCGGAGTATGTCTACGCCATCCGAAGCGGCGAGTTCCTGCCGGATAACCGCCGGTTCGCGGTATTCTGGCTGCCCCATGTCCAGTTGTCGGCGGCGTACGACATGGAGGGCGCGTTTAATGATGTGACGGTGGCCCTGGCTCCGGGAGCATCCGAAGCGGAGGTGATTCGACGGGTGGACCAGTTGCTTGATCGCTATGGCGGGAGCGGGGCGTACGGACGGAGCGAACAACTCTCCAATAAGTTCGTGTCGAATGAACTTACGCAGCTCCGCGCAATGGCCCTGGTCACTCCTGCGATCTTCCTATCGGTGACGGCGTTCCTCCTGCACATCGTTTTCCATCGATTGATCGGCGCCCAGCGGGAGCAAATCGCCGTGCTCAAGGCGTTTGGATATACGAGGTGGGAGATTGGCGGATACTATTTGCAGCTTGCGGCCTTGCTGTTGACGGTGGGTTCCGCGCTCGGGACCGGGCTGGGCGCTTGGTTAGGACATGCGCTGACGGAGTTATATACCCAATTCTTTCGTTTTCCGGTGTTCGACTATCTCCTCAGCGTCGATGTCGTCGCAACGGCGACGGCGATTACTGGTGGGGCCGGCCTGATGGGCGTTTGGACCGCGGTCCGGCAGGCGATGCTATTGCCTCCCGCCGAAGCGATGCGGCCCGAGCCCCCCGCGGCATATCGGCCAACGATCGTCGAACGCATGGGCTGGGCGCGGCGGCTGCCGCTCGCGGTCCGCTGGATACTCCGGCAATGGGAACGTCAGCCCGCCAGAACCGCGCTGAGCTGGATTGGCGTGGCGCTCGCGACTTCAGTGATGGTGCTCGGTAGTTTCGTGGAGGACGCGATCGACTACGTGATCGACTTTCAGTATTTTCTGGCGCAACGCCAGGATGTAACTGTGACCTTCGTCGAGCCAGCCTCGTCAAACTCGATCCACGACTTGAGGCGTCTGCCCGGCGTGCAGCTCGTCGAGCCGTTCCGCAGCGTGCCGGTGCGAATTCACTTTGGGCACAACGCACGACGTTTAGGGTTGCTGGGCCTCGATCCCAACCAACGACTGTTCCGCCTGATGGACGCGCGGGAACGACGGCTCGACCTTCCCCCGGAAGGACTCGTCATTTCTGCTAAGCTGGCGGAAGTGCTCGGCGCGGGCGTGGGCGATATGTTGACCGTCGAAGTGCTGGATGGTCGTCGACCAACTCGCCAGGTCGTCGTTGCCGCGCTACTAGACGATTTTACCGACCCTGCCGCTTATATGCGTCTCGACGCGCTCCATCGCATGTTGTGGGAGGGACCGACTGTCTCCGGCGCGTTTTTGGCGATCGACACTCGATACAAGCCCGAGTTGTACCGTCAACTGAAGGGCACGCCGCGCGTCGCCGGAGTGTCGATGAAGAGCTCGGTGTTGCAAACATTTCGCTCGACGCTGGCGGAGAACCTCACTCGAATGAGGCTGTTCAACATCGTCTTCGCCAGCGTGATCGCCTGCGGCGTAGTCTATAACAGTGCTCGGATTTCGCTGGCCGAGCGAAGCCGCGATTTGGCCACCTTGCGAGTGCTCGGATTCACGCGGACAGAAGTATCTCGCATCCTGCTCGGGGAATTCGCATTGCTGACGATGGCGGCGATCCCCCTGGGACTGTATTTGGGTTACGGCTTCGCCTGGCTGATGACTTTCGCGCTCGACACGGAGACGCAACGCTTTCCCCTCGTGGTCTTACCGCGCACGTATGGCTACGCCGCCCTGGTGACAATCATAGCCGGCGCCGCTTCGGCGCTGACAGTCCGCCGCCGTCTCGACCGTCTTGATTTGATCGCCGTCCTTAAGGCCCATGACTAATGCAGCACAAGTCGCCCTTGAAAAAAGTCGCTCCCTGGCTGATTCCGGCTGCCATCGGCGTGGTGGCGCTGGCTTATGCCTTCTGGCCGCGGCGTATACCAGTGGATATCGCGACGGTGACGCAGGGGCCGATGCGTGTGACAATCGACGAGGATGGCAAGACCCGCGTTAAAGAACGCTATATGGTTTCCGCGCCGCTGTCAGGGCGGTTACGACGCATTGAACACGATCCGGGCGACGCCGTTGAGGCGAATCAAACCGTGTTGGCCGTTATCGATCCCCCGCCTGCGAACATGCTTGATGCCCGAGCACTCGCGGAAGCCACATCACGCGTGAGCGCGGCAGAGGCAGCCCGTTCGCAGGCCGCGTCGCAATGCGACGCGGCGCAGGAGTCGCACGCCCTTAGCATCCACAACCTGGAGCGCTCCAAGGCGCTATTCGGTCGGGGCACCGTGACCCGCGAGGAGTTCGACACGGTTGAACATCGGGAAAGGATCTTGGCCAGCGAATTGCGTTCCGCGGAATTTGCCGAGCGCGTCGCGGAGCATGAACTGAACCTCGCGCGGGCGATGCTGGCGCGATTTGACAATGGGTCGTCGACCGTGTCGGACCAATGGGAACTTCGGTCGCCGGTTTCGGGTAAGGTCCTCCGCGTGCTGCAAGAGAGCGCTACACTCGTTGAAGCGGGAGATGCGTTATTGGAGGTTGGTGACGCCGCCGACTTGGAAGTGGAGGTGGACTTGCTGTCATCCGACGCCGTTCAAGTGCGACCAGGAGCACGAGTTTCATTGGAGGCCTGGGGAGGTGATCGTCCGTTGGTGGGAAGCGTGCGTTATGTCGAGCCCGCCGCGTACCTGAAAATCTCGGCGCTCGGCATCGAAGAACAACGCGTGAACGTGATTGTCGACCTCTTGGAGCCGTTAGAGACTCGACTGCGACTCGGCGACGCCTATCGTGTGGAGGCCAAAATCACCGTTTGGGAGTCGCCAAACGTGCTGCAGGTCCCCGTCGGGGCGCTCTTTCGACAAGGTGACGCTTGGGCAACCTACGCCATCGAAGCTGGCCGCACGCGCCTCCGCACGGTGAAGGTTGGCCGATCCAATGGAGTCATGTCGGCCATCGAAAGCGGACTCAGTGCCGGGGAACAGGTTGTGCTGCATCCGTCCGACAAAGTGGCGGATTGCACGCGGGTGGCAGAGCGCTAGACACGTCGATTTCACAATCAGCAAGTAAGAAGCAACACGACGCTGGACCTGGCAGATGAGAGGTGCGGCATCGGATCGTTGCCGAAACTGCCAACGCATATTCGCTCTGAATGTCGGAATAATGCGCGATGACAGGCGTGGTGTTGGCCCACGTGTTTTCTATGCATATCCGGTTCCGACATCGGGCGGCAATTCCGAAGGGTTGTAGCCCCGCGTTTGTGATGGTTTGCGCCGACGGAATTCTCGCTATGCTTGCCTGCTGCTTGCCTTCAGCGATGCAAGAAAATGAAAAGCGCTGGGTGAAGTAAATGTTTAACTGACTTGCGCCGGTGCGACACCTCGACGCCGCGATCGTGGCAGGCCAGACCTGCTTCGGTGAAGTCGACCGACGGAGCGACAGAGATGCGTCCTAAATCCAGCCGGGCGATGTGACCGGCGCAGCCGATGAGAGCGGCTCTTTGAGCGTGTCGTGAGCACCGACGCGCGCAAAGGCGAACGTCTGGTGTAAGGTGTAACTGTGACCGCCCTGTTAAGACGACGATAACGGTCTCCCGTGTGGCGCGGCTGCCAGACAAATACGCAACCCGAAGGCCAATGCGCACACGAGAGAGGCAAGTGAAATGGATGCCGGTTCGGGGACCGGCGAAAAGCGAATTTCGCCGCCAAAGTTGCTATCCACTCCTGCCGGAGTGAGTGGGGGCTGGATCGTGAATCCAAATTCACTGCGGACTTGCAGCACATA
>JALHLM010000017.1 GCA_022844585.1 Pirellulales bacterium
GAAGAGTAGCCGGCCATTCATTGGCCGGCTACTTGCGTTTACTCGCTTCGGCGCTGCCGAGGTCGGCGGGCTCGGTGGTTTTGCACGTCTTTCACAGGGAATTGGAGTGGCCCGCGAAACACCCGAAACACACGAAAGCTGGGAAGGTCGGCCTTGTGGAACTGAGCCTCTTCACGGATATCCCGCCTTTGTTTGTCGAAATAAAGCTGAACGACGTTCTCGTTCATTGCAGTCAGAACATCCGGTTGAACAACGACTTTGGTGTGTTTCGCGTGTTTCGCGGGCCACTCCGAAATGTGTAGCAATTCGAGGTCCGCGCTTTCAGCCGGGTTAGGGAAAGCGCAGAAACAAATCTTCCGCAGGCCATGTGTCAACTTCTTCGACAGCCTGCCAGAAGAGGGCGTCGAGTTCCTCGTGAAAGGCGTAGCGGTCGCGGGTTTTTGCTGGGCGGTCGTTGAATACCGCCGCCCAAGCGAAGCCGTGGTGTGTGCGGACCAGTAGCGACGACGTACCGGGCAGCGAACCGGTGTGCCACCAGTTCTTGTCCTGGCCCGCATCGCGAAGGTTCCAGCAGAGGCCCATGTAAGCGCCGTCCGTTGTCTGCTGTGCATACGAGGGGCGATTGGTCATTTCATGAAGCGAGTCAGGCGTTAAGAGCGCATGTCCGCGACGGCCGTCGATCGCCGTGGCGAAGCGCACCAGATCAATCGGCGACGCCAGCCAACCGCCGTGGGCGTCCATCGCTTCGAGATGGAAGCCACCATAGCACCAAGAGACCGGTTCGCGATCATTCGGGAACACGCTGGTCGTGGTTTCATCCGTGGTCTCATCGTCGTACCAAACTTCGTCCGGCGCGCGGTCGGCCTGCCGGGATTTTCCCAGCTTCATCCGATGAATGCCGGCCGGCGCGAGCACTAACTCCTGTACAGCTTGCTCGTAGCCCTTGCCGGCTACTGTTTCGATGATTCGGCCCAGGAGGCAATAGCCGAAGTTCGAGTACGCGGTGCGCGCGCCAGGATCGAAATCGAGCTTGCGACGCAGCATGTAGCGAATGACCGTATCCGGCTGGGCTGGCGCAGACTCGTGGAGTTCCTCGGCGATCTCGACGGCACGGAACATGGGATCGAATGCCACATCGCGATCCCAGCCGCCGGAGTGTTCCAGAAGTTGGCGAATCGTAATCGCGCGAATGCGCTCATCCAGGTCAGGAATGTCGTCGAGAGTGAATTGCGGTAAGTGATCGAAAGCGCGATCGTCTAGTTTGAGGCGGCCGGCGTCGACCAATCGCAGCACGGCGACGCAGGTGATCGGCTTCGAGACGCTAGCGACGCGGAAGAGGGAATCGGGGCGCACCGCGACGTCGCCTGCTCTTTCCGCAAAACCGAAACCGTCGGCGTAAACCAGTCGGTCGTCCTTAGCGACGGCCAGGGCGCCGGCCGGGATTTCATACTTGAGCATCAAGGCCTTGATGCGACCGTCGAAAGCATCGGTCGGCGTGGTTTCCGCGCGCACCGCGCCGCCTGGACGAAGCGCGAAAGCGACGAGAAGTGCCGCCCTCAAAAAACGACAGCTCATGACGCCGTCTCGGGGATTTCGCGCGGCGTGAAGAGGAAGTTCCGGCTCTGGCGAAAGAATTCGAGCGGGTTGTCGTAGACGACCTTGCGGATCAACGATTCGGAATGCCCGCGCATTCGCATTTCGAAAATGAAATCTGGCACCGCGGTCGGCTTGGATGGTCCCCAGTCGCCGGCGGAATTCACGAGCAAGCGATCCGGCCCGTACAACTCCACCATGTCGGCGGCGCGGGCGGGCGTGCATTTACTCGTGGGATAGAGCGTCATGCCGGCCCAGTAGCCGCGTTCCAGCACAGGGCGGATGGTGTGTTCCTCGACGTGATCGACGCAGACACGAGTGTGATCCAGATCCGAAAAATCGTCCAGCATGTCGAGGATCATCCGCGTGCCGGGATACTTGTCCTGCAAATGCGGCGTGTGGATCAGCACTTGCTCGCCGAGTTTGGTCGCGAGTTGGCAATGCTCAAGGAAGATGATCGATTCGTTGCGAGTGTTCTTGTTGAGGCCGATCTCGCCGATACCGAGCACGCCGGGCAGTTGCAGGAACTCGGGGATCATGGCAATCACTTCGCGCGAGAGCCGGACGTTCTCGGCTTCCTTGGCGTTGATGCAGATCCAGGTGAAATGCTGTAAGCCATACCAGCCGGCGCGCTTCGGCTCGAACTCGGTGAGCTGCCGGAAATAGTCGCGAAAGCCATCGGCGCTGCCGCGATCAAACCCGGCCCAAAAAGCCGGCTCGCTCATCCCGACGCAACCCATCTTGGCGAGGGTCTCGTAGTCGTCGGTGGTCCGGGAGACCATGTGGATGTGAGGGTCGAAGTATTCCATGGATTGCGCTAGCGTAGCCGAGGGACAGGTCTCACGTTTTCGCGATGATCAGCGGCCGTTCAACGAATTTACAACCCCCGCGAGTTGTTACTGCTCGCCCTCACCCCAAACCGTTCCCGCCACTCCGCATCGTACGGTAGCGAAAAAACCTGCTGGACCGCTTCCGCACGGCCGTCGTCGGTTGATAGCAATTGCTGGACGCCGGCGCGGATTTGTTCGAGACGTGGATCGTTCTCGAGTTCGCCGTCGGCGCGGTCCAAGCGGTCCAGCGAGGCGGCGATTTCCAGGATTTTCGCGCGGATCGTGAGGAACTCGCGTTCCAGCGTGGCGGCGGCCGTGAGGGGCATGGCGGGCTCGGTCGAATGGCGGCTGATTGGGCTGGGCGGGCCGGCAACGGGCTCTACCTCCAGTGTCCGCGCAGCCCTCCTGGAAATCAAGCGATTCCGAGCCGCCGCGCTACGAGTCGAGGCGGTTCTGCCGCCTGCGACGATCGTACGGAGTGCGGGCGGTGCTCGCCGACATTCGGAGGGAATTCGAGCTAGGGTTTTAAGTGTTGCACCACCCTGAGACTAGGTGCGCACCCCCAATTCGCAGGCCCCGGGCCGGGAACCCGCGTGAACCACGCATTGCAAAAAACATTCGCGTTGCTGACTTCGAGCAACCATGCGGCCGTCGACGGCATGTTGCTGTCGGCCTTGGAATCGCCGTACGCGCCGGTGCAAGTCGGCGCGTTAGAGACTTTGCTCGCGCGGCGCAGCGCGGTAGGAGATCGCTGGATCCTGAGCCGCTGGCATGAATTCGACGAGCGTTGGCAACGAATGATTGTCGAGAGCGCCGGCAGTATGACCAGTGCGCTGCGCGAGGCGATCATTGGCTCCGATCAGCGACTGTGCGTGAACGCCTGCGATCTCGCGACGCGGCTGGCCGACCACGATCTGATTCCCGCGCTGGTGAATGCCATCGAAAGCCCCGACGCGGTGCAATCGCAGCGTTGCGGCGAGACGCTGATGTGGCTCACCGCGGATTTGCGGCACGCGGCGGGCGCTACGACGTCGGGAGGCAATCAACCGGATTTGGAACCGGTGCGGCGCAACGTGTTGGCGAGCCTGGAACGGTATCTGAAGAAGTTTCAGCGCCACAAGCCCACGCAGCCGTTGGAAGCGTACCTGGTGCTGGTCAACGCGGACGACGCGACGCTGCGGGCGCTGCTCTTGGATTCGCACGATCCCGCCTTCGTGGCGGTCGTTTACTTGATGGCGCATAGCGAAC
This sequence comes from Pirellulales bacterium, assembly GCA_022844585.1. Taxonomy (GTDB): domain Bacteria; phylum Planctomycetota; class Planctomycetia; order Pirellulales; family JALHLM01; genus JALHLM01. The sequence continues at coordinate 3,672 of JALHLM010000017.1, forward strand.
AGCCCGGCGTGATGCGGTTGTTGTTGCAGCATCTGGACGACACGCAATCGCCGACGGCCGCGTTGAACGCCATTGGGCATCGGACGGACGAAGTATTTATCCGCCAACTGCTCGATCACGTCGGCGACGAGCTAGCGGAAACGGTGCGCGGCAACTTAAAAAAAATCGAGTCGTTCATCTGGCTGCGCGAAGATCTCGCCTGGCTCGATCGCTTGGACGATCGGCAGCAGGATCGGCTGGTGCAATTGCTGCTGGCATCGAGCATCAAGAAATCCGATCTCTATCACGTGCTGGAATACATCATCCAGAACGGCCACGCGTTGGGACGAAGGGCCGCGGCGCGGGCGTTGGCCGACTTCAATGGTTCGGAAGTCGCCGCGCTGACGATGCGGGCCTTGGACGACGAGGACCCGCAAGTCCAGGCCGCCGCGGTGTCGCAACTGCGACAACGCAACTTGTCGAACACGCTGTCGCTATTGCTAGGCCGCCTGGAAAGTCCGCACCACGTGGTGCGACAAGCGGCCCGGGCAAGCCTGGCCGAGTACAGCTTCAAGCGGTATCTCGCGTCGTTCGACATTTTGAACGAAGTGGCGCGCCGTTCAACCGGCAAACTCGTCAAGCGAATCGATACGCAAACGATTCCGCTATTGCGCGAGCAATTCGAGACCGATTCGCGGACGCGTCGCTTGCGGGCCGTGCAGATGGCCATCGTGTTGGAACTTTGCAATGAGTTCGAAGACGAGGCCTTGGAATTGATGGCGGATCCGGATCACGTGGTGCGCGCGGAGTCGGCGCGGCTGCTGGGCTACTGCACGACGCCAACTGCGAAGTCCGCGTTGAAGACGGCGCTGGCGGACGGTAGCGTCGTGGTGCGCGAGGCAGCGGCGGCGAGTATTGCGCGGCTGGAAGGTCAGCCGGCGCCGGCGTCCTCCTCCAAGACGGGCGAGACGGAGGTGGCGCATGCTTGATGTTTGCCGATTTTACACGATCGCCGCGCTGGCCGCCGGCGACGAACGCTTGCAGCAAATCACGAGCGAGCTGGGCAACAACCGCCGGCCGATCTTGTGGAGCGAGGTCGCGATCGTCGTCGGGTTTCTGGTGTTAGCGCCGCTGATCGCCTGGGTGGCGTTTCGCCGGTTCGGTACTTCGGAACCGCCGGAGCCAAGCTCCAATCCGCGCGGGCTGTTCAATGAACTCTGCGATGGCCACGAACTCGGGCGCGACGAGCGGGATTTCCTGGAGCAATTGGCGAAGCGCGCTAAGTTGGAGCCAGCCGCGCGCATTTTTCTGGAGCCAGACAGTCTGACCGCGGGCGGCGCGGCGGACCTGCGACCGGCGCAACGCTTGATGCTGGCGGCGCTGAACGTGAAGCTCTTCGGCGGCCAGCCATTGCCGACGGCGAATCGTTTTGCCGAATCGCCGTCGTAATAGACAACCGCTGAATCAGCCAGTTTACGGGTTGGCCGGCTCCGGCTTCTTCTCTTGCTCGGGGCGACGTTCGCGGAAGAGCGCCGAGGTCTTCCCAGACGACGTCGGGCGATTGATGTCGCTACCTTTATCGAGGAACTCCGCGGCGGTGCCTGGTCGGACGAAGTTCAGCACGCGGCGAATGTCGCTCCACCCGGACCGCTTCAAGAACTGCTCCATCGAGATGGTCTTGAGACCGAATTGAATCGCCTCGCGACGCAACTTGGTGTACGCGTCGATTTGCGCGGTATCGCCCCCCACCTGACGCGGTTCAGCACCCAGGATCAAGTAGGTCGTTTTCGCGGTGATGGCACCCTTGAGGACGCCACTTTCATCCACTTCGGCGTCGATAATCGCGCCGGCGCCTTCGATTAAGCTTCGCAGCGTCTCGATGTCGTTGCCGCCATCGCCGTTGAGGTCCATGCGACCGGCCAACGCCACGTGCAACTCTTCGCCGGGCGCCCATAGGACGGTATGGATCTTGTCGCCCGAGATGATCGGATTCTGGATTTCATCGTCGCGAATGCGGGCTTCGGCCAGGTGAGGGCCGAGAACGTTGGTGACTTCGACGGTCGCTTTTCGCTTCAAGTCGTTTCCAACGCTGTTCTCGTCTGACGGGTAGACCGCGAACACCACCTGACGGCGGAGATTGTCCTCGGAGCCGAGGTTGAGCCAAACAGTCCGGTTGCGCTGATTCACGAACGTGATTTGTCCGTGCGGAATCTCGAAGCTCTCGTTCTTCATGCCGTCGATCAATTCCACATTCACTCGAACGACCTCTTGCAGTCGATTCAGAGCCGTCGTCAACTCTTCCACTTTCTTCTGGGCGTCAGCTTTAGCTTTAGCCGCGTCCTGTTGTGCCGCGGCAATCTGCCCTTCCAGCGCCGTCTTCGCTTCGGCCAACGTGTTGGCCGTGGTGGTGAATTCTTCGGTGCGCTTCTTCAACTCGTCTTGCGCGGCGGTGAGCGCCTTGTTCAGTTCGTCGATCTGCGCTTGCTTGGCCGCCTCGCGCTGTTCGTTCGTGGTCTTGAGCCCGTTGTTCTCGGTTTCCAGATCGGCGATGCGTTTGATCTGTTCCGAATTCGTGGACTGCAATTCCTGCATCAGCACCTTGTAACTCACCGCGTCGGCCTGGCGGCCAGCGAGCAAGGCTTCGGTTTCCTTGGCGAAATCGACTTTAATCTTGTCGATGGCATCGGTATCGAGCCAGCCGGCAATACGCTTCATGTCGTTGAGCTCGCCCTGCGCTTTAGTAACGGCGGCCGTGCTGTCACTCAATTCCTTTTGCCGCGCGAGCAGGTCGGCTTCCGCCGCCGCCCACTGCGAATAGAACAGGTAGGTCGTCACGCCCAACCCGATCACCAAGATGACCGAGATGATCAAGCCCGCTTGCAAACCTTGATTTTCGGAGCTGGCCATGTTCTGTTCCTCCCGCGCGCAGCCATGCGGCCGCAGGGCAGTTGATCACCGGTCGGGACGCGGGAAAGTTCCGCGCCGCCGGTGTGGGGACAAGCGCCGCGACCCACCCGGGCCGCCGGCAGCACTCTGTTCCTGGCCCAAAACGCCTTGGCGCGCAGGGCGCTAAGATGAATCGGTCCAAGCCTTTAGTCTAAGCGGGGCGGTATGGGCGGTCAAACAAAATCCGGTGGTGTAGGACCACAGGAAATGCAGGTTTCATTGAACGATTAAGGCGGTTAGCCGGGCTCCCTGGATCACCGGCCGGCCGACCCAGCTATGGGAAATCGACCGAATCAGAAACGCACTGTCGAAGTGGATGGAGCCCGGCGGAAACTGGCTCGGATCATCGAACCAGGATGACGAAACCGTGGCGACCTCCAGAGGTTCGATGTGCCACGTCTCGCAGCGCAACTCCAGCCCCTCCAAGCACTCCGGACAGCGGCTTGGCGAGTAGCCCAGGCTTCCCGACTGAAAGAAAGCGGACGCCTCGTCGACCGTGGCGAAGACGGAACCGGTGGGAACGCGGTCCGACACCCTGGCGGCCACAGCCGCTGAAACCAGGCCGTCACGGCTGGCAAACTGGACGGCCAATCGATGTGCCGATTCCGAGACGTTGAACCGAGCCAAGTGATGAAGGCCGGGGAACACGCGGCCCCCCAGCATGGTGTTCATACGGGAAGAAGTGTCCCGGCGAGGAATGTAGACGCCGGTCCGCTGTGTGTCGCCGTCGTCCCATTCGACGGCGAAGCGGTGGGCGGCGTTTTCGGAGCCGAGTCCCCAGGGAAATGGCGAAAGTCGGGGCCGCAGCCCGCCGAGACGGATGAGGCAAATTCCGGCGACCGCAAACCCGCCCACCAGTTGAGGCCGGAACGGGGCAGGCAACAGATTGCTGACGATTTGCGGGTCGACGCGGAAATTGACCAAGATGCGTCGCTCGATTTCGCCGACGACTTCCGGAAAACGCATGGCGATTGACTCCGTAGGCGATTGACTTCGAAGTCACTAACCGCGATTCTCTTCGGCGATTCACCACAGGCGAATCGCTGTTACTTGTTCATTGTCGCATTGGATGGGTGCAACGAAACGATGAGCGGAGCACTTGAGCGGGCGATGGAGTATGTCGCGGACGGTCAATTTGAGCGGGCAGCGGCTTCGCTCGACGCTTACTTGCGTAGCCAGCCGAAGGATGCGGAGGCCTTGCTGACTCGGGCCTTCGTGTCGATCGAACTGGGCGGGGGAGACCAGGCCCTCGGATGGATCCGCAAGGCGACGAACGCCGCCCCGAATCGCTGGGAAGTTCAGCTAGACGCCGGACTCGCATACTTGAGCGTTGGGCGCGCCGACGATGCCTTGCGGCGGCTCGAAATTGCCGAGCGATTGACGGCCGCGAACAGCCATATCCCGGCGCACATCGGCCGCATCTACCTGGACAAATTGAAGTTGCCCTCCCAGGCGGCGGCGGCGTTTCGTCGGGCAGTTGCCATCGATGCCAACGATTTAGAGGCCCGGTACCATCTCGGCAAGGCGCTGTTTGATCTGGGCGACATCGACGCGGCGATAGAGTTGATGCGCGCGTGCCGGCGTGACGCGGTGGGGGTGGACCGCAACGACATCGCGGCGCTGTGTTTGCAGGCCATCGCCATTGCCATTCCGGGGGCGATGTCGGCCGATAACGCCGAAATTCTGCAAGCGCGTCGCGAATGGACGGAGACGTTGAACTTGCCGAGTGGCGTGGCGGCGCGCTTTTCGGAGCGCGATCGGAACGCGGAGCGGCCGTTGACGATTGGCTATATCTCGTCGTTCTTCGACAGCGAGAACTGGATGAAGCCGGTTTGGGGGCTGATCAATCAGCAGGACCGGGAACGCTATCCGGTGCGGATTTTTTCCTTCGGCCCGGTACCCGGCTGTGAGGAGAACGCGCCGGCCGCGACGGCGTATCGGCCGCATGAGACGGATCGCGTGTTTGATGTCGATGGACTGGAGCATGAACGAATCGCCGCGCTGATCGCCGAGGAAGGAGTCGACGTGCTGGTCGATCTCAATGGCTACAGCGATCCGCAGCGGCTTCAGTTGATGGCGATGAAGACCGCGCCGGTGCTGGCGGGCTGGTTCAATATGTACGCCACGACGGCGCTCGGTTGCTTCGACTATTTGATCGGCGACCGGCATGTGGTGTTGGCTGACGAGGAGGAGCACTACTCGGAACGAATCGCGCGCGTGCCCGGTTCGTACTTGACGTTCGACGTCGGCTATCCGGTGCCGGACGTGGCTGCCGGTCCGGCGAAGCATAACGGATTCATCACGTTCGGATCGCTGTGCTCGCGCTACAAACTCACGCCGGAGGTGATTCGAGCCTGGAGCGAGATTCTCAACCGTTGTCCCACGGCGCGACTCGTGCTGCGCAATGGCGGGTTGGCGCCGGCGCCGGAGCAGGAGTATTTGTTGCAGCAATTCGCCGCGCACGGCGTCGATCCGGCGCGGCTGGAGTTGCTCGGGCGAGCGCCGCATTTCGAGTTCCTGGAAACGTACGGGCAGATCGATATTGCGCTCGATACATTCCCTTACAACGGCGGGACGACGACGACGGAGGCCACCTGGCAGGGTGTGCCGGTGGTGGCCTACGCCGGACGGACCTGGGCCTCGCGCACGAGTGCGACGTTGCTACGGGAAGGGAATCTGGGCGACTGGGTGGCGGACGACATTGCCGGGTACGTGGAACTGGCAGTTCGCTGGGGGAATGATCCCGATGCGCCGCGACGGCTGGCGGAGCTGCGCTCTGCCATGCGCGGTAAGCTCGGCGCGTCGTCGGTGTGCGATACCGCGGGCTTTGCTCGGGAGATGGAGGCGCTTTATCGCGACATGTGGCGCGCATGGTGCGGAAGCAAATCGAGCTAAGCGGTAGGTCAGGCACCCCGATGGAAGGCGAACAGCCTGGCATAGCAATCAACTGCTGCAACTTCCAAAACCGATGCAGGCAAATTGCCTGACACGAACAGAGGTTGATACAGTCAGGCAATTGGCCCGCGCGGGTTGGGGATGTTGGCGGGTCTCGCCCAAGCGCGACGTGTGTTGGCTTCGACCGGGGTGCCTGACCTACTGCACCGACTTCCCTTAAATGTCAGGCCATTTTGATTCGAAATGCGGATTTTTTTGCGAGGAAACGGCAAGGCGTGCATGACAAATAAGCGAAGTCAGCCTACTACCGGCTGTTGCCGAGCAAGAAGATGACCGGCGATCCATACTCGCGGCGCCGCTTGCTACACTCAAGGGATGGACGACAACCCGTATCGGTCGCCGTTGAGTGGTGGAACGCCGGAACGGAAGTTCCACGTTCCGGGTGCACTTAGACTGTTTGGCTGGATGTTAGTTGGCGTGGGACTGTACTTCGCCATACGTCCGGACGGCAGTGGCGTCGTGTTTGCGGCGGTGCTGGGATTGATCGCGGTCGTTGTGTTCTATGCCGCGGGGCGGCGTTCGGCTTAGCGCGGCGACCTGATTTGGCTGGTGGCGTGTAGGCCACCGAATACACCGATGCGGCCTTCAGTCCGTAGGAACGAATGAAAACCCATGTCGGTCGCCGGAGACATCGAGAGAGCCTGTCAAAAAAGGTCCCTTCTCCCGCCTGTTCCGCCGTCTTGTCTGCGCCGGATTCTCCCGCATTGGCGTGGGAATAACTATTTGCCGCTTTGTCCTGCCTATTCATGTCGCTCAAGTATTGCGATTCGACCACGCTGCGCTCGCGGCAATTTCAGGCCTGATCGCATTGGTTTTTCTCCATGATTCGACGAAATCTAACGGAGCGATCTCAGCCGTAGGCAAGTTTTCTATTTGGCGCTCGGCAAACTGGACGACTGCCGGCGGAAACGCGAGCCATCTCATCTTGCCCGTCGGCGTCCCATTTGTTACCTTCACCCCCCGCCGAGGAAGTGCTGGAAGTGCTCCCCCGAGCTGCCGTTGGGGCTTTATACGCATGGGACCGATTCGCCCACCAAGGAAGGAGGCGGACGTGAAATCCGATACCCAGGAATTGTTGCGAGTGCATATTCGCTGGATGATCCGGCGCGACATGCACGAGGTGCTCGATATCGAAAGCGATAGCTTCGAGTTCCCCTGGTCCGAGGAAGATTTCATCAATTGCCTCCGCCAGCGCAATTGCATCGGCATGGTCGCCGACTACGCCGACCGCGTCGTCGGGTTCATGATCTATGAGCTGCACAAGACGCGGCTGCACGTGCTGAATTTCGCCGTCGCGCCGGATGTCCGCCGCCGCGGCGTGGGCACGCAGATGCTGGCGAAGCTTCGCGGCAAGCTCTCCGATCAGCGCCGCAACCGCATTCTGTTGGAAGTCCGCGAGACCAATCTCGCCGCGCAATTGTTTTTCCGCGAAGCCGACTTCAAGGCCGTCTCCGTCCTCCGCGGCTACTACGCGGACTCCCCGGAAGACGCCTACCTGATGCAATTCCGCCACCGGATCACGCCGGAAACCATGGTCACCGACCCCGCGTTCCTGCGTCGCGCCGGCTAATCGAGAAGAAGAATTACGCGGCGATCGCGCAACATCGCCGCACTACAACCTACTTCACCTACTTCGTCCTTCCTCACACTGCCACAACCGTCGCCTCCATCGTTTCCAAATCGACGACGGCGATGGAATGCGGATTGGCCCGGTGCATCGCGCCGGGATTGAGGACGAGCGTTTTGCCCTCGGCGTGTTGTTCCGCTTGATGCGTGTGACCGTAACAGACGAGATCGTATTGGCCGCCGCTGGTTGTCTCGCGGAAACGTCGCAGGTCGTCGCTGTGGAGAAATGCGATCCGTCGCCCGGCCAGCTCCAGTTCGCCGAATCGCTCGTGGCACTGGTGCCCGGCGGCGACGATGGCCTGGCGCAATTCGGCTTCATCGCGATCGACATTGCCGAACACGTAGTGCGTCCGCCAGGGCCGGAACAGTTCAATCACCGCCGTACTGCCGATATCGCCGCAATGAATCACCACCTCCGGCGAAAGACTTTCCAGCATCCGCACCGCCTGCAGCGTGTGATCGAGTTGACCGTGCGAATCGCTCACCACGCCCAGCAGCATGCCGATTTCCCCCTTGGTCGTTTTTCGCGTAAAAGTACAATGTTATAAGCCGCAACTCGAACTGACGCCAGTTTCGATGCACCGCTGATCCCATTCACCCTTGCCCGAGTCCAATGCTTTCATCGTCTACCACCGTAATCCTTTCCTACGGTGTGCTGTGCGGCGCCGTGTTGGCCTGCTTGGGGATGATTTGGGCTGACTTCCGGCGGCAGCAATACCGGTTGGCCCAGTACCCGATTTTTCTGTTCAACCGCCTGATCACGCGACTCCTGTGGCGCGCCGAGATTTCCGGGCCCTTGCCGGTGCAGCCGGGGCAAGGCGCCGTGATCGTTTGCAATCATATCGGGCCGATCGATCCGGCGTTCATCGCCCTGGGGACCGGCACGTCGGTGCATTGGATGGTCGCCCGCGAGTTCGTGGATATGCCGATCCTGCGCTGGTTCTTCCGCACCGTGGAAGCCATTCCCGTCGGCCGCGGGGGCATCGATACCGCCGCCACCAAGCTGGCGATCCGCTACGTCCAGCAGGGCGACCTCCTCGGCCTGTTTCCCGAGGGCCGCATCAACGACACGGAGCGCTTCCTGCTCCCCGGCCGTCCAGGTGCCGCGCTGATCGCGCTCAAGGCCCGCGCTCCCGTGATTCCGTGCCACATCACCGACTCTCCCTACGATGGCACCTTGTTCGGATTCATGGTCGTCCCCACCCGAACCCGTTTGAAAATCGGCAAGCCGATCGACCTTTCGCCGTACTATGACAACGCCGGCGACCGCGAAGTGCAGGTGGAATTGACAAAGCTCTTCCTCCGCGAAATTGCCAAACTGGGGGGCGTCGACAAGTTCGAGCCAGAGCTTGCCGGCCGCAACTGGAAGACCGCCGACAACCGACTCCCGGTAGCCGGTTGAAACGCCTTGCCGTTCCGTTACGGCAGTTGCTGCAATTGCTGGCGCGCTTTCGCGTCGCCTGGTTTTAGGTCGACGGCGCGCTGCAAGTGCACGCGCGCTTCGTCATAGCGGCGTTGATCTGTAAGCAACGTGCCGAGGATGGCGTGAGCCTCAAAGCTATTGGGATCGGATTCCGCCGCCGAAGTGAAGGACTCAATCGCAGCGGGAATGTCCTTGAGGTCGACCAGGCAAAAGCCCAGGTTATGGTGCGCCATGGTGAAGTCGGGCTTGAGCGTCGCGGCTTTGCGAAACCAATCGGCCGCCTCGGCGGGCCGCTTTTGCATGTAGATGGCCACGCCTAATCGAAATTGGGCTTCGACGGACGAGGGCGCCAGCTCAACCGCTTTGCGCAGCGTCTGCTCCGCTTCGGATAATTTGCGAGTTCGGATCAACGATCGCCCCAGCAGCACATGGGCCCAGTCCGAGTCCGGGTACTTGCGGACGGCCTCCTGGAGAACCGGGATCGTGCCTTCCACGTTACCGGCGGCAAACAGTTTGTCGGCGCGGACCAACAATGTCTTGAGCCCGACGCGATAAGTTTGCGCCTCTTCGTAGTAAGGATCGGGCCATTGCGTTTCACTTGTGGCCGCGGCGATGCGCCTTCGCCGGTCCGATTCGGTCTTGTCCCCTTGGCGATGGAGTATCTGGGCCAGCAACTCATTCGCGGCCTTCGTCATCGCGGGATGGTCTTCCGCCCGGCGAGCATGCTCCGCGGCGCGTTCCAGGTTTCCGTGTGCGAGTTGACAGCGACTCATGGACAGGTGTGCCCGCGCATTGTCGGGATGGGCCTTGAGAAAGGCCTCGAGTCGCGTTTCTGCCTCCTGCAATCGATCGACTGCGATCAACGATTCCATCAAGGTGAGCACCGGCGCATCGGGCTTGTGCTTGCAAATGGCTACGGCTAATTCCAACGGCGCGATCCTCGCCCCAACATCGCCGAGGGGCACTGCTCTTGCTTGGAGGTATGGCCAGCGCGCATCGCGCGGATCACGTGCGCCGGCCTGGGCAAAGGCAATCTGCGCCGCATCGGCCATCTCGTGCGCGATCAGCACCATTCCAAGGCGTCCCCACGTCTGAGCCGAATTGGGATCCGTTTGCACGGCGGCCTGGGCAAGTTGAATTGATTTAACCACTTCGACGTCGACGTCCGTCAAATCGACTTGCGGCGCCTGCTTCAGCAACGCCCGGTCGGACGCAGATTGACTTGAATCAACGGGACCTGTATTTGCTGCATCCGGGGCCGACGAGCGCGGGTGAGACGCTCGAAACCAGATCGCCAGTCCAGCGCAGACAAGCACGACGGCTGTGCCGATGAACCAGGCTTTCTTGTAACCGCTCATGCGCCGCTACGGCTCCAGCGGGCGGCCAGCGCCCCGCTCCAACGTGATTGACCGATTTGCGTCGCCGCCAGAAAAGGCCTCTGCGACGCCATCTGGCCAGACGACTTCGATCGACTCGTACTTGGCGACGTCGCCCAAGCCGAAATGGCAACGTGGATCGTTGCTGCAGAGAAAACTATAGCCGGGATTCGCGTGCCGCGTGACGACTTTCTGGCCTTGCCGCAGCGTCACTTCCGCGCCGTAAGCGTCGCGGTGCAGTTGGGGATCGACCACGCGCACCAACAGCCAGTGCCCGCGCGATGGATGCACATTGCGGTAAATGCCCGGCGGTTGATCGACGCGCGTGACGATCAAGTCGAGCCCGCCGTCGTCATTCAAATCCGCCACGGCCAATCCTCGGGAAACGGCCGGGTCGCGGCAATAAGCGGGATTCGACGGCGCAGCATTCTCAAAATGCCCGTCACCCGTATTGAGCAACAATTGATTGGGTTCGGCGTAGGGGAGCCAGAAGTCATTCGCGAACTTTGCGGGCGCGGCGGGCGGTTTCGCTGCCCGCGTCACGCGCCCATTCACCAGCATCAGGTCGAGATCCCCATCGTTGTCCACGTCGGCCATTGCCGTACCAAAGCCCGTGCTACGCGCCGCGGCGCCGATCAGTTGAGACGCAGCGGTGCGATCCAGAAAATAACCGCGCGGTTCCTGACGCCACAGCGTGTGCGTCTCCTCGGTGAGGTGCGTCACATACAGGTCAAACAAGTTGTCGCCGTCGACGTCACCTACCGCCACGCCCATGTTGGCTTCCGCTTTGCCCATTGCGTTGTAGGCCAGTCCCCGGGAAATCCCTTCTTCGACAAAACGGCCGTTGCGCTGATTGATCCACAAGTGGTTCGGCTGACCGTCGTTGGCAATGAACATGTCCGGCCAGCGATCTCCGTCGAAATCGGCGCAGAATATGCCTAGTCCCGGACCGGGCGCTGCCGCCAGGCCGGAGGTAACGGTCACGTCCTCAAATCGGACCTGGTCGTCCGCCTGAGCGCCCAGGTTGCGATAGAGCTTGGCCATGCGACCTGGAAAGGCGTCGGGACCGCAGAATTCTTGGCGACTGCTGCCATCGGCGCACCAACGCGAAGGATCGTAATTCACATAGTTGACGATCACGAGGTCCAACCAACCGTCACGATCGAAGTCGAGAAACGCGGTCGAAGTTCCCCAGAACGGATTTTCGACTCCAGCAGAGGCGGTAACGTCTTCAAATGCCGGAGCAGCGCCGGCGGAACGATTGCGGAACAATCGCACGCGGCCATATTCCGTGAGGAATAAGTCGACGCGACCGTCGTTGTTGATGTCACCGACTGCAGCACCCATTCCGAATCCGGCGACGTTCAACCCGGAGTCGTCGCTCACATCGGTGTAGCAATGATTGGCGCCAAGGCGATACAGCCGGTTGGTCTGCTTCGATTCCGAGCCGGCGTTCTGAATCAAGTACAGGTCGAGTAGCCCATCGCCGTTGAAGTCCAATAGGGCGACGCCCGAACCGATGGTGCGGGGCATGAAGTAATTGTCGTCCTCATTGACATGGTGGACGAAATCTACGCCCAACTCTTGCCAATCAATGAAGATCGTTGCCGGACCTTCCTGCGCCGCGTCCTGCTGATTCACCGAAGCCGCTTTGCCGGCGCCGGATTTCGATGGAGGTTCGCTGCAACCGCAGAGAGCAGCGGCGCAAAGGAGTACGAAGTAGCTGGGTTTACCGACCATACGAGCAATGAGTAGCGACGAGTGCCAGGGAGTATCGCGCCAGAGCCAAGCTTCGACGCAATGATGCCAGCATAACCAAAAACAGCGGCCGCTTCCAATCGATCGACTGGAGGCGGCCGCTTTGATCTTCAGCAACGTACCTGCGAGCGAACTACCGGCGACGGCGCCGAGCGAGAACGCCCAGTCCAATCGCGGCGATCCCCGCCAACGCCAGCGAACCTGGTTCCGGCACCGCGTTCGCGGGACCGCCAATTCCGAAGTTGTTGCGGACGTTGTTCAGGTCGGTGATGGTCACTTGACCGTCATCGCTACCGACGGTGTCGCCAAGACCAGTGCCACCGAAGTTATTGCGGACATTGTTGAGGTCTACGATATCAACCTTGCCGTCGCCGTTGGTATCGCCCACGACTCCAGCGTCGTAGTCCCAGTCGATCGACAGGTTGTCGATGTCGTGGTGGTCATAAGCACCGCCGGTGCGAGCCGCGAAGGCCGCCCGGGCGCCGCCTGTGAATTGCAGACCTGCGACGAAAAAGTCATTGAAGACGACCGTCTCGGCGTTGCCATTCGACGAATCGAGGAAAGCGAGGCTGACGTTGCCGCCGCCCGGAACGAAATCGACTTGCATTGAAGCGTGATCGAACGTGCTGGAGGTAAGGTCGAATTCATTGATGTCGAGCACCTCAAGTTGGATCAGCGCGCCGTTCCAATGTAACGAGACGTGGTTCGCCCGACGGTCGACCGTCGGTGTCACCGTAAGACCTTCTTCCGTCAATCCGCCCGCAGCGTCGTTGTCAAACGTGTCGAATGCGACGCCTAACACGCCCGCCAAATTAGGCTCCTCCGAGACGCCGGAGAATCCGTTGAGCGGACCGGCGTCGCCATGCATTGCGGTGTCGACGATCATCATCGACATGCCATCTGCGTTGCCGCCGATGTTGTTTTCATTGAACAAACGGAAGTCGAAGTCCATCTTGATCGAATCGCCGACGGTATCCTCTGTCTTATCGAAGGCAATGTAGTTGTTCTGACTGGGGATCTGGGCGGAGATCCGCATGAAACCATCGTTCGCAGCGCCGCCGGGAACATGGTTCACTCGGGCGGGCGGGGCGGCGCCGGTTTGAATTGCGGTCCAAGGCGTGCCGCCGAGCGGCTCGATAACCGGATCGAGCGACTCAAAATCTTCCGAGAGCACCAGGGCGGGCGACCCACCGACGGGGGTGATCGTCAATTTGATGTTGTCCAGGTCCTGGTTAGCGTTGGCGCCTCCAGTCCGTCCGCCAATCGCCAGTCGGCCGTCGTAAGGATTCAAGCCCGCCACGAAGAAACCGTTATAGGGCGTGATCGTGTTAGTGCCGTCGTTGACGGTCACCGTGACATTGGAGCCGCCGTCGACGGGCACCACGCGGATGGTGCTCGTCATGATTGGCAAACCATCCGCAGTTTCCAGGAACGGGATCAGTTCGTTCGTCAGGCTGAGGGTGTCGACCCTCGCGCCGTTGGCATGCAGCGAGATCGAGTTCGGGGTCGCATCCGGTTCGTCCGGATCCAAACCGTCGTTGTTGAACGTGTCGAAGCCTACGCCGAAGGAATTGGTGAGGTTCGGCTCTTCGCTAAAGCCCGTGACGCCCGACAGAGAATCGGTGCCGTAGTTGGCGGTGTTCAAGTATGCCACTCCGAAGCCGTCAGCACCGCCCGGGCCTTTGTTGATCGAAAAGTCGAAGCTGAGCTCCAGCGCCTCGTAGGTACCCGAGTACGACTGGCTAAAGCTGACCACGTTCAACTGGTCGTTAGCTTCGGTCGTGAGCCGCAGATAGCCGCCGTCCCATCCGTCGGGAATCGCAGGCTGGAGCGAAGCCCCAGGGGCGGCCCCGAACTGCAGGAGGCCCGCGCCGGGGGTGACAAAATTCGCTGAAAAGTCTTGGACGGTGTTCGCCGCATGCGCTGCCGAAGCGGTGGCGAAGAATACCGCCGCCACTACGCAACGTCCGAACAGGAGAAGCTGAGTGCGCATTGATGCCTCCAATCAGAGCTGTCGATGCAGATTGCCTGGACGAGTACTTCCCCAAGTTCCGGCACCTAACTTAATGCCTATGCGGAATGTTGCAATAATAAATGCGCAAAAAACCGGCGAAAATCTTATAGAACCGGAATAATCCAACCTGATCGCTAGAAGGCCAGACGAAGAGGATGTCAGTTGCCACTACCGACCCAAGGACCGACGTTTCGTCGGCTGATCGTGAGACTTGGCGGATTGTTCCAAGTTGGCGAAGAGCGCGTCAGTTGCCAACTCCATCGCGCGAAGCCGCGAAGACAGTGGTGAGAGCGGCGTACGCAAGGTTCCGAGCTCAATGTCGGTGGAGCCGACATCGACAACTCGCCGCCCAGTAAACAAGGGGGACTGAGCGGCCGGTGCTGCCACAGCAAGCATTGGCACCGGGCTGTTTCCTACGCCGAAGTTGTTGCGCACGGCGTTCAAGTCCGCGACGTCGACCTTGCCATCGCCGTTGGCATCTCCGAAACCCAAGGCCCCGAAGTTGTTGCGCACGTTGTTCAAATCCGCGACGTCGACAGTGCCATTGCCGTCCGTGTCACCCAGCACAAGATCTCCGGCGCCGGGCGAACCCAGAAGTTGCGTACTTGCCTTCCAACTCGCGGCGTCGCCCCACGTGCCGCGATCCGCTAACGGGTCGATGATCGTCAACGAATACCCGTCGCCATCAGTCGTGGGCTGCCAATCGTCCAAGTACGTGAAGTCGAGAATGACTTCTTCAAACGCGCCTTTGAGCACAAACGCCCCGCTCGCGTTCCCCAGCGCGCCGACATAGGCGCCGGCGACGGGAACGCCGTCGCCATAGCGCAACGCAATGGCGTCCTGATTGGCGACGATGACGACCCGGCCCCCTGCGGCGAGTTCGTAATCACCGAACGTGAATTGGACGGCACCGGAAAGGCTGTAATCCTTGAGCTGCAACGGACTGTCACTCGTGTTCGTCAACTCAATGAACTCGAAGGCTTCGTCATCGAAGCCGCTTCCCGCGGGCGCCGCCGGTGGGTGATACATGATCTCTGTGATGCGCAACGGCGGGCGTTCCGGCGAAATGAACGTCGCATCGCGGACGCCGCTCCAGTTCGCGCCGGACAGCACACGGGCCATCACCCGGGTGTTCTGCGCGACGGGTAACGTTACTGACGTGATCGCCGTCGACGCATTCGGATTGACCGCGCCGCCTGGCAGGCGTGGATCGGAGCCGTCGGTCGTATAGTAAATTCGCTGTCCCACCGGCGCAGTGATGGTTAACTCAAACCCGGCGCCGATTTCACCGCCAGGGCTGTTGAACGTGGGGGGCGTCGTCCATTGACTGTCGATCCACGCCAACCGCTGCGTCAGCCAGTTGGTCATGAAATTGACTTCGCTCTGCCACGTGGGACCGACGTAGTAATTCGGCCAGACATAGGTGCCGAGGATCTGCCAGCGCTGGAAGTTGCGGGCCTGCGCCTCCTGCAGTTCGTCGGTATAGGCTTCGATATCACCGACCAACTTGGCGTTGGAGAATTCATTCTCGCGCAGTTCCGTCCAGCGATCGATGTAACGCTGGCGGAAGTCGGGATCCTCAAACAGACGGCCGTACCACGGATACTCGCCCGAGCCCAATTGCGTGTAGTACCAGCCCTGCGGGATACCGCCGTTCAGGTAATCCGCGTTACCGAGGGAGAGGTTGTAGTCCCAGATTGGTCCCATCGCGAGCTTGCCGCCGCGATCTTTGTACATGAACGTGCTGAGGCGATAGCCGTCGATGTTCTTGGTCAGCTCGACGAGCAAGTGATGATCGATGAACGCGTCGACATCGATGTACTTGCGGTAACCATTGACGGGATCTCGAAAGTTCGGCCCGTACAAGGCCGCTTCGAAATCGTTCATGTATTTCTGGATCCACGCCTTCTGCTGCGGCGAGACGTCCAGGCCGTCCGGCTCGACGAACCCTAGCGTGTGACCGCGCGAAGTGTTGAAGGCGTTCTCGTCCGCGTCGATGCGGTCTTTCTTCAGGATGTAGCCGCCGGTGATATCCGGTTCCGTGATTTGGCTGGGATCGAGCTTGGCGATATCCACGCGTTCCGCGCCGCGCTCGATCCGCTCCATGAAGATGTAGACGCCCCAGTAGTCGCTGTTGTTGATCTGGCCGCCATTGGAGTTGATATAGACTTCGACGAACCGCGTCTGCACCGCCCAGCGGCCGATGTCGTTGCTCCACTGATACGCCAACGCGTTCTGCATCAGCGACTTCTCGGAATACGGCGCATACAGAATGTAGTCCGATTCCGCGGAGAATCCAAGAATTTCGGCGTCGACGTCGTTACCGCGCGCATCCCAGGTTTCGAACAGAAATTGCTGCTTGGGGAAGCCTTGCGATGACGAACCGCGCACGCGCATTCCAGCGCGGCCGGCGAAGTCCAACGGACCCAACATCTCGGCTCGCCCGCTGGCTTCGTCGACGTCGACGAAGCTGGCGAAGACCTCGGTCATAATGCTGTCATTAGACGAAATCGATTTACCAAACGTGTCGATGACCACGATTGGCAAGTCGGAATCGAAGCCCTGCACATCGTTGCCGAGCCGGGTGTAGTGCTGCGTGGCGACGTGATTCGGAAGCATGCCGGGCGCCACGACAATCGACTTCACCATCGTGGAACTGGTGATATTGATCGGCGACACATATTGCGGCGACGACGCCGTGGGCTCCGTGCCGTCGATCGTGTAGCGGATTGTCGCGCCCGCCAACGTCGTGGAAAGCGTCAAGCCGAACGTGTTCGTATAAACGCCGCCAGGGACCGAATAAGTGGCCTGCGGCGCCAACGCTTCCGCGCCCGTGCCATTAGGCTCGCCGGGCGACGGCACGGAAAAATAGTTCCTCGCGTCAACGTCGATGCCCTCAGGCAACGAAATCCCCACCAACTCCGGCAAGATCAAGAAATCGGAGCTGCCCGCACCGGCGTTCAAGCCTTGAATCGCGAGGATGTTGGTCCCTTCGACGAGAGCGCTCACGTATTGCGTGATATCGAAGTCTTCGAAGATCACCGCGTTGCCGTCTTGATTCTGATTCGTGGCGCCGGAATCCCACGACAGCGCATTGGGGTCATTGCTACGCGCCACGCGCTGACCGTTGATGTAGGCGACGAAGCCGTCGTCGTATTTCATGCGCAGCGTCAACTTGCTGAACTGCTCCAGCGAGTCAATCTCGAACGGAATGCGAATAAATACGCTGGTCCGGGTGTTGTACATTTCCGGCCCGACGTCCGTGTTAATTAAATGCTGATACCCGGAGGTCTGCTCATAACCAACGCCAGCCGTCGTTACAATCTCGACGCCCCTCCAAGTGGAATCGTTAAAGACGCGCTGCTTCCAGGTTTCTCCCAGCGTGCTCCCGCCGTTCGTCGTCGAGGGAACCAACGTCCTTACCGGTGCGAATTCCGGCAACAGCGTCACCGAATCAAAGGGATTGGGCACGCCGTAGGAAATGTCGGTGACCTGCGCCGGGTACTGCGGCGCGAACTCATGGGAGACGGTCGTGCCGTCGGACTTGATCAGCCCCAGGTACTCGCCGCCAGTTGAGAGCGAGAAGTTGGTGTGCAGCTCGCCATTGGGCGCCGGGACTCCAATTCCGGTGGCGAACACGATCAGACGCTCAGCCGGATCGAGCGAAATGGTGGGAAAGGTCCACTTGTCGAGATCGGCGTTATCGTCGGTCAAATGCCAGCCGGTCAGATCGGCAGCTTCGTCGCCGGCGTTGTAGAGCTCGATCCAGTCCGATTCGTCGCCGTAATTATCCCGCAAGCCGCTGGCGTTCGAGGCCACGATCTCGCTGATAATCACGTCGGCGGCCAAAAGTTGGCGCGGCTCCAACGATTCCAAGCGGCTGCGACTCGCGGACGCTCGTCGTCGCGGGGCCCCATGTCGAGAAAACCAGCCCTTGCCGCTATGCAGCCAATGCATGCCCGCCTCGCCTGTTCTATGGTGCCCGAATCAGATCACCCCCCCGGGGCAGGCGCGGAATGGCGCCACCCTCAAACTAGTCCAGGATTGCGCAGAGCACAAGGTTTTGCACGCGTTGCCGAGAGTTGCTCAATCGCTGGCCGATAAAGAGAGAAATTTCTCGAATTGCCACGAAGAACGCTCGCGCGCGAATGAACAAATTCCCATCGAATGGGGAGCAACGCCGACGGTTTTGTAATATTCCGCGGTAACTTCCGGATCGGACCAGATTGCCCCTACGGAGATGGCTTAGATCGGGTACAATCCGGACTGCTCGTTGGCCCTTTGCCAAATGGGCACGTTCCAGGTTTTACTGACAAGGCAAGCAAATGGCCGTAGGCAGCATCAAGAAGTTGACGGACAAGGGTTTTGGTTTCATCAAGACGAACGGCGACAAGGACCTGTTCTTCCACTCGAAGAGTGTCCAGGGCACGACCTTCGACCAACTGTACGAGGGCCAGGAAGTGGCCTACACGGAAGGCAGCGGTCCGAAGGGTCCGTGCGCTGAGAACGTCAAGCCCGCCTGATGTTCGCCCGCCGGTGCATTGCCAAGCAATACGCCGCACGCTGCCTGCCGAAGTCACTTTCATGACTCGGCCGGCAGTTCACTGATTTCTCTGCAGGATTCAGCCTCGAGCGCGAGGCTGAATCCTGTTTGAGTTTCGGGACCACCGAACGGAACTTGGCAAGAGCCGCGAACCTCCCGGGCCCATCGACGGGTCCAATCAGGAAATCGGCGAAAATCCGGGTGCGGTTTGTCCGACTTGCCACCCGATACAACCGTGGTATCTTTATGGGCTCCCGCGGGCCATTCGGTAGGCGTGGCCCCGGGGAATGCTAGCCGGCAATGCGCGGCGGATATTTCCGCTAAGCCGTTGCGGTTAAAGCACTTAGCCAGCGTAGCTCAATTGGTAGAGCACCGCATTCGTAATGCGGGGGTTAACGGTTCAACTCCGTTCGCTGGCTCTTCTCTTTCCGGACGGACGGTCTTGGACTTAGCGACTTCGGTCGCGCGGCCCGGTCGGGTTCTTTCGCCTGGCCTAGAGCCATTCTTCGATGAGCCCCGCCGTCCGGAGTCTTTGGCGGAGGCGGGTCATGCGGACGCGGAGCGTGCCGCCGTTGAGGCCGAGTTGGCAGGCGATTTCCGCGGTGCTGTAGCCCTGCGAGCGGAGCTCGAAAATCTTCCGCTCCGTCTCGTCGAGGTTGGCGCAGACGTGATCGACTTGCTCGCGGAGTTCCACAGTCCGGGCGGGATTATCGGCACCGGAGAGCGATGTCAGCAGATTCGCCAGGTCGCCGGTTTCGGAGCCGCCGCGGTCGAACCGTTGTTGGCGCTGCATGCGCCGCCACTTTCGGGCGACCTTGCGACGGACCAACGTCAGGGCGAGCGCGACCAGGTTTTCCGGTCCGGCGATATCGTATTGCTGCCGCTTGATGCCGAGCATCAGGCTGCGATGCACCGATTGCACCAGGTCAGTGGAATCCAAGTAGGGACGCAGCGCCGGGCCCAAGAGTACGCGGGCCACGATGCGGAGCTTGGGCTCGTATTGCCGGCTCAGTTGCGCGAGTGCGTCCTGGTCACCTTGTCGTGCCTTCGCCAGCAATGTGGAAAAGTCGGATGGCGGATCGGACATAGCGCGCCGGCGAGCAAACCGAGGGCCTGAAGGGCGGAATCGCCCAATCAGTCTACCCCCTTGGCGGGAGGTTCACAACGTAACGCGAGGAACCTGTAACAACTTGGCCCGTTCGCGGCATTGCAGGAGGGCGAATCGGTTTGGTCGGCACTTCGAATCGCGAAAATGAAGCGTGTTCCAGGATTCGCCGAGGGCAGCGTTGAGGGAATCATGTTGTCTCGCAACGGCCGTGATAGAATCGGGGGGGTCATCTACGGATCTCCATTTATGCCCCCCGAAAACACCGCCGCTTCGTTGGACGAACAACTGCGGGAGGCATGCGCGACGCTCGATCGCCGGGTGCGGGCGGGCGAAGCGGTGCGCACGGAGGACATGTTGGCGGAGTGTCCCGAGCTGGCCGCTCGGTCGGAATGCGTGCTTGAGCTCGCGTATACCGAGTTCGTCGCTCGCGACGCCTTAGGCGAAGCCTGCGACGTCGAAGACTGGTACGCCCGGTTTCCCGCCTGGGCCGGCGACCTGCGCGAGTTGTTCGAGGTTCACCGCTATGTTCAACAGGCGGCGTTGGAAACCGCCTCTCCGCATAGCGACGCCACCGACGACGGCGAAGCCCCCGCAAGCCTGCTGTTCCAGGAGGACGCCAGCTCCGACCGCCGGTTGGGCAACTATGAGCTGATCGAAGAACTCGGCCGCGGCGGCATGGGGGTCGTCTACAAAGCGCGGCAGATCGGCGTGCGGCGTGTGGTGGCGCTCAAGCTGATTCTGGCAGGGGAGATGCCGGCAAAGATCG
>JALHLM010000018.1 GCA_022844585.1 Pirellulales bacterium
CGCGTTTTTGCCGAAGGACAAGCCGGACGCGCTCAAGTTGTTCACGCTGGTGATCACGGGCGTGGTGTTCGCGGCGTCGCTGGGATTGGTATTGCCCAGCACCGAATGGTACGACCCGTCGAACGCCGGCATGCAGTTGACGTTCGCGATTCCGTGGATCCCCACGTTCAACATCGACTACGCAATGGGGTTGGATGGCATTTCGATGCCGCTCTTGCTGCTGACGACGTTCGTGTTTTTCCTCTCGATGTGGGCGAGCTGGCCGATCGAGAAGCACGTCAAAGCGTACTGCATCCTGTTTCTGATCTTGGAAACGGGCGTGATCGGCGTGTTCATGTCGCTCAACTTCTTCCTGTTCTACGTGTTCTGGGAAGTGATGTTGCTGCCGATGTATTTCCTGATCGGCGTCTGGGGCGGCCCGCGCCGCGAATACGCCGCGATCAAGTTCTTCATCTACACGTTGCTCGGCGGCGTGTTCATGCTGATCGCCGTGTTGATGTTGTACTTCACCAGTGACTTGAAAGCCCTCACACCGGCGCAACTGCAGACGGCGCACGTGGTTGACTCGAAGCTGGAGGGCGACGCCCTCGCCGCCGCGGTGAACCAGATTGCCAATCAAACTGGCCCCGCGCACACGTTCAACATCCTCGCGCTCCAGCAGCTTGGGCAGTTCACCGATCAATTCCGCAACCCGGACAACACCATTCTCGGCAAAACGATTGAGTGGTGGGCGTTCGTGTTGCTGTTCATCGGCTTCGTGATCAAGGTGCCGAGCGTGCCGGTGCATACCTGGCTGCCGGACGCACACGTCGAAGCCCCCACTCCGATCTCGATGATTCTGGCTGGCGTGCTCTTGAAACTTGGCGGATACGGCATTATCCGCATCTGCTATCCGATCTGTCCCGAGGCAGGCTATGAACTGGCCTGGTTCGTGTGCGGGCTCGGCGTCGTCAGCATGCTCTACGGGGCCTTTGCAGCCCTGGCACAGAAGGACTTCAAGCGACTCGTCGCCTATAGCTCCGTCAGTCACATGGGCTACGTGGTGCTTGGTCTCGGCGTCTGGAGCGCGTCCTACAAGACCGGCTTCGATCCCCAGTATTGGGCGATGGGCATGAACGGGGCGATGTTCCAGATGATCGCCCACGGCATCGCCTCGCCTGGCATGTTCTTTATGGTCGGCGTGATCTACGAGCGCGTGCATCACCGCAACCTGGATGAGTTCGGCGGCTTGTTCGCCAAGATGCCCGTCTATAGCGGTTTGGCGTTCGGCATCTTCTTTGCCGGCCTGGGGTTGCCGGGTCTGTGCGGATTCATCGGCGAGGTGTTCGTCACGCTCTCCGTGTGGAATTACAGTCAGGCGTTGGCCGTGATCGGCGCGTTCACCGTGATTTTGACCGCCGGATACATCCTGTGGACGCTGCAACGCGTCTACCTGGGCCCGGAATACAAGGGCCCGCACGGCGATCACTTGCATCCCATGACGCCGCGCGAGTTGGCCATCGCGGCCCCGATTCTGTTCCTCTGCATTTTCTTCGGCGTGTATCCGAACGCCGTGTTCAAATACATGTCCCCCAGCGTCACGAAGACGGCGGTCGATCTCGCGGAATGGACGCAACGAGTGCATCCGACCGCGCCGCCGGAAGCCACCGAGCAAACCGCGGCGATCACCACGCCCATCACCACCAGCGCCATGGCGCCGACGGGACAGTCGTATTAACGGGGAGTCGGCGACTTGAATACGTTTCACGATTTTTTCGCGGATAGCGGCAAGCTGTCGTTAGTCCACGACACGATGACGGTGTCGCTGCCGGCCTTCAAGCCGGAGTTGGCGCTCACGGTCACGATCGTGGTGATGCTGCTGGTGCGTGTGCTGAATCTCCGCTGGATCAACGGCTTCTGGTTGGCCCTGGCTGGCTCGCTGGCCGCCCTCTACTACGCAGCGCCCGGCGACCTGCTCGCCACGGATGCGCCGATCGTCAGCCAGGAGTTGTTCACCGGACTGATCAAGTACGACGCCTTTACCGTGTATTTCCGCGCGCTGCTGATGGCGTTCGCCGTGCTATTCGTGCTCTTTACCTGGCTGTCCGGAATTCCGGATCGCGAGGACAGCACTGATTTCTTCACGCTCGTGTTCGGCGCGACGATCGGCATGTGCCTGATGGCGTCATCGAATCACTTGCTGACCGTGTTCCTCGGCGTCGAAATGGCCAGCGTGCCGTCGTATGCTTTGGCCGGCATGCTCAAGGGCAGGCGCGAGAGTAGCGAAGCGGCGCTCAAGTACGCCGTCTATGGTGCTGGCGCCGCCGGCGTGATGCTCTATGGCATTAGTTTGGTCGCCGGCGTCCTGGGTACGGCGCATTTGCCTACGCTGGCCCATCAGCTCGCGGTCGTGCTGAGCGAGCCGACCTATGGCGATCGCCATGTCGTGCTCGTTCTGGGCGGATTGATGGTAATGGTCGGCCTGGCCTTCAAGCTTTCCGCGGTGCCGTTTCACTTCTGGTGCCCGGACGTGTTCGAAGGCGCCAGTGCGGAAGTCAATGCGTTCCTGTCGGTCGCTTCGAAGGCGGCGGCGCTTGCGCTGTTGATTCGCGTCGCGATTGGCTTCGGACATCTGCCAGCTGGTGAAGCTCCCACGGCCGCGCTACCCGCGGCACAGGTGACTGCGGTCGCTTTCCAACATGAAACGCCGACGGTGGCCGAAGCTGAATCGCCGACTCCCGCCTCGACCGTGGCCGTTAGCAACGAAAGCCTGGCGCCAGCGCGGAAGTTCATGGCGGGACTCGTTGCCCTCATCGCCGCGATCACCTGCACGTTCGGCAACCTGACCGCCTATGGCCAGACGAACATTAAGCGACTGCTCGCCTATTCCACGATTGCGCACGCCGGTTACATGATGATGCCGGTCGCGGCGATGCTGCTATTGCTCGGCGACCCCGCGCGTCAGGCAGCCGCACAGAACGCGGCCGCGTCGATCGCGTTCTACGTCGGCGCGTACTTATTCATGAACTTGAGCGCCTTCGCCATCATCGCCTTCCTGCGGAACGCGATGCGGAGCGAGGAGATCGCCTCGTATGCGGGCCTCGTGCGCCGTTCGCCGGGCGTGGTGATTTGCTTCGCCACGGTCATGTTGAGCTTGCTGGGATTGCCGCCGTTGGCCGGTTTCGCCGCCAAGTTCGTGGCGTTCAGCGCCCTGGCGGATGCAGGGCAACCGCTGGCGTGGACGCTGCTTTTCGTCGGCGGCATCAACACCGTATTCAGCTTGTTCTATTACTTGCGCGTGGTGAAGGTGATGACGCTCGATCCGGAGCCGGACGATCGCCCGCCGCTGGAGTTTTCGCTTGTCTCGCGCGACGGCGCCTTCGTCGCCTTGATGACGTTGCCGGTGATTTTGCTCGGCATCTGGCCCGACCTCTTATTGCGGCTGGCCCACGCCGCGACGCAGGGAGTGTTGTCGTAGGTCTCCTTTACTCCCTTTCTCCTTTACTACTCCCCGCTCCTCCATGCTCATGACCGCCTCCGCCCGCTCGGTTGCGCTGCTGAATGCGCTGTTTCAGACCGTCCACCGGTCGTTGCCGATGTACCTGGCGGAGGCTGCGGATCCCTGGAAGCATGCCGGCGACGAGCGCGCCGCCGAGACGCTTGAAAATATCGTCGCTGACCAGCGCGCCTTCACGGCGCGCATCGCCGACGTGATTCTCGAGTACGGGTCGCTCGAGTCGGGCGGTTACCCGATGGAGTACACCGACACGCACTTCCTGGCGCTCGATTTCCTGATCGGCGAGCTGATCAAGTACCAGCGCCGCGACGTCGCCCGTATCCAGCGCATCGTCACAGCCCTCGCCGACAACCACGACGCCCAAGAAATCGCCGAGGAAACCCTGGGGGCGGAGAAGGCGCATCTGGAGATGCTGGAAGAGCTTGGGCGGAAATGACGAATTTCTAAACTTGAATGTCGAATCAGATCTGAATGACTGAATGACAAAGTTGGCGTTGCTCGTCGTGGCGCGGACTTCGTTGTGGCATGGTCTCCCGACCATGCCACTGGCCGGACCGAAGGTCTCTAACTGCGGACTTCACATCGCCGAACGTGGCACGGTCGGGAGACCGTGCCACAGCGAATCATTTAATCCGCGCTCGCAGTTCCTTCTCCAGTTCCGCAATGTGAATATTGCGGTGGACCACGTTGCCCTTCTGATCAATCAGGATCATCGTCGGCAAGGTCAGCACGCCCAGCTCGTTGGCGAGGCGACTATCGAGCCCGCCCGGTTCCCAGACTTGCGGCCAGCTGAGTTTGTTCTGCTTGAGGAACGCCGTCAGGTCGGCCTGATTGCCGTCGAGGCTGACGCCCACCGCCTGGAAGCCTGACTTGCCGTATTTGGCCATCAGATCCTGGATATCGTCCAGGTCGGCACGGCAGGGCTCGGCCCAAGTCGCCCAGTAGTGGACTAAGACGTACTTGCCCTTGAACGGCGCCGCCGCTAGGTCGACGGTGCCCTTCATGTTGACGGCGTTCGCGCGGAGGGTGATCGGCTTGCCGACCGAATTGAGGCGGCGCACCGCGCCGGCCGCTTTTTGTGCATTCGGTGCGGAGGGGAAGTCGGTCACGATGCGCTGATACCAGGTCTTGGCTTCCTCTTCCTGGCCGGCGTATTCCTGCGCGATGCCGAGTTGCAGCATCGCCTCGGCGGCGTCGGCGCTCTTGGGATTGGCCTCGACGAATTTCTCCAGGCTTTCCAGCCACTTGGTTTGCACCGCGGGGAAGTCGACGTTTTCTTGTTGCACCGCGGCGCCGTATTCCGCCATCAAGCTGCGGAACTCGACGTAAGCGGCCAGTTCACCATCGCCGCCGTCGGCCTTGAGTTTCTCGTGCAGCGTTCGCAAACGCTCCGCGCCGCTGGAGAACCCGCCAGCTTGCACCGCGGCGCTGGCCGTGTCGGCCAATTGGCGGATCCACTGCGCGCGATCTTCCGGCGCAGTGCTGGCCGCGGCGAGTTGCTCCAACAGTTCGACGCGGCGCAAATTCAGCTTGTCCTGCTCCTCAGGCGTGGCGGCCTTGGCGAGCGCATCATCCATGCCTTGCAATTCGTCGAGCAGCTTTTGTACTTCGTCGCTCGGCGCTCCGGCGACGCTCTCCGTGCCGCCTTCGCTGCGCGGCGGCATGGACGGCTGGAAGAAGAAGCCGGTCGAGGAAAGTTGTTCTCCGGCGGCCGGAATCGACGGCGCGTCGATCAACCGCCAGTTGTCTCCCACGCGCACGAGCGTTCCGATCTGCACTTGCCCGTCCTTGCCGGCGGTGTCGATCATCGCCAACACGTTTTCGTAGACGGCGATATCGCTGGTCGAGCCTTCGGTGCCGGCCGGCACGACGCCGGGACGCGAGCCGCCGAAGTGCAGCCACTTCGTGGCGGCGCTTAGCGACTTCTGCGCTTTCGCCATTTCGGCAAACGCTTTCGGCGCGTCGTTCAGGCGTTGCGCGAGTTCTTTCGATCGTTCCGGCCCGAGACCGAGCGAGGCCAATTCCTCTTTGCTCACCAGCAAACGAGCAAAGCGCTGAGCGTCGCCGGTGGCCAGCGCCGCCACGGCCTCGGCGGTCGCCTCTTCGGCGGAGATCTGTTTCCAGGAATCAATCGCGCCGTTCTCATCGGCGTCCAGGCCCCAGCGGCAACCGGCGGTGTTCAGCCAGCGATACTGATCCGCCTTGCTGCTGTTTTTTTGCGAATCGATGTCGCGGTACACTTCGAGACCGTTCTGGTAATAGCACCAGAGATCGACGACGTTGTCGCCGTTGGTGTCGGCGAAACGGCGGAGCATTTGGCCCGAGGCGTCGCGGACGATCCAGCCGGTTTCGCCGGAGACGTTCTCGGCCTTGATCGTGCATTTCGCGGCTTCTTCCGCGGTGGGGCGATCGTACTCAACCTCTTTTTGGACCGGCGCCAGTTTCAAAGCGGCCTCGACCGAGGGCGCATCCGCACGCACGGATCCCGCCAGAGCAGGCAGGGTGACGGCCAACGATCCAGCCAACCAGGCACGGCGTCGAACCAAACTCATGGTCGAATTCCTTTGCTAAAGTTCCCAGCCTTCCGGGGCGCGCACGGCCGCTCTCGGCACGTACCTATCTTCGGCGCGGCCCGACGGCCGGCATCAGCCCTACAGTCCGTTTTCTCACCCCCACCGTTAGAGAGCGAGCGAACCCGGGGCGGCGGTGCGGAGTCTCGTTTGCTGGTTTAACGTCGTTTCTTGAAGCCCAGGGAAGGCCCTTGAAAACCTTCCATCGGAAGAGGTTTTCGGAGGCCTTCCCTGGGCTTGGTGGCGAGCATCGCCGGGCGGCCAGAAAAAGGTGGTAGACTTCCACTCCCTGTCCTCCGTCTCCGGGCGGTTTGACAGTCGGGGCAAGACTCCTAAAATACGAGGTTTCCCCGCCGCGGCCGCACGGCCGCCCCGGGCGTGTAGCTCAGTTGGTTAGAGCGCGTCCCTGATAAGGACGAGGTCCGAAGTTCGAATCTTCGCACGCCCACTCCCCTGGCTTGGCAAGGTTTCGCAGATATGCGATACGCCTGGCAACCCAGGGGCTTTTTACGTGCTCGCTGTTCTGACTCCGGCTCCGTGCCAGGTCCTGCGCGCATCTGCTGCGCCGTATTTTGCATGGCCCGGGCTCTACATTACGTTGCACGAGCAAAATCATCGTCAGTCACTTGCCAATACTGCATACTGGCGACCAGCGGAGAATGTCCGAGCCAGGTGGCAGCGACTGTTCCGGAAACTCATGAGCCAATTCATTGGCTCGGCGTGGTGCGACGTTCTTGAGTTCGTGACTGGAAAACGTTCTTCCGCCCAATTTGCCTCGCGACATCGCAACGCGATCGCGGAAACATGCCGACTTTGAGCGATGTTCGTGTCGAAGCCTGCACTTTACGCACTTCACCAGTGCGACATCGACAACTTTGGGCATTCGGCGCGGGCAGCGTTTCTATGCGCTCGGCAACATCCACTTAAGACCGTTAGTGCTCGGTCGACGCTCGCCGCATTCGTTCTTGCGCCGACATGGAATCCCATACGCGAAGCGTGAAATCGCCTGATCCGGAGACCAGCCGTGTTCCGTCAGGGCTCCAGGCCACCGCGTGGACGAAGTCGGTATGACCTTGTAGTTCGGCAACTTGCTGGCGCGAGGCGACATCGAACAGGCGTACGGTATTGTCGCGGCAGCCGGCTGCAACGCGCTTGCCGTCGGGGCTGAACGCCACGCCATAAACTACGCTCCCCACTGCGATGGCTGCGACTTGCATTTCGGACTGAATGTCCCAGAGTCGAATCGTCTTATCGTTAGAGCCTGAGGCCAGCAGTTTGCCGTCGGCGCTGAAGGCCACTTGCCATACGCTCTCGTTGTGCCCGCGCAGGACAGCTGCCTCGCTTTGTGTTTCAAGTTCCCAGAGTCGCACGGTCCCGTCTTCTCCGGCGCTAGCGAGCAGTCGGCTATCGGGATGAAAGTCTACGCTGATGGAAGTATTCTTGTGCCCACTAAGCTGGGCGATCTCCTGTCCGCTGGCCACACTCCACAATCGGATCGGTCCTTCAAAGCACCCCGCCGCCACGATGGTCGCGTCGGGATTGAACGCAACTCGCGGGTCGGCGCCCCAATATCCGGCCGGTACGCGCCACGCATGCGTGGCCTGGCGGGTCGCTATGTCCCAGAGCGAAACGCCACGTTCCCGTTCCACGGTGGCCACTCGGCTGCCGTCACGATTGAACGCCACTGAAGTGACGATCCCGGTCTCGTGCTTGAACACACCTGCTTGACGGCCGGTCGTGGCGTTCCAGAGGCGCGCGGTGCCGTCCCAAGCCACGGAGGCCACTTGTTCGCCATCGGGGCTAAACGCGACATCGTAGACGTTGCCCTCATGACCGCGCAGGATGCCGTTCCGTTCCGCCAGGCTCATATCCCAGATCCGCAACGTGCCGTCCCCGGAACCGGACACGAGGCGGGCGCCGTCGGGCGTGAAAACAGGCGCGCAATGCCCACGGAATTCACCGGCATGTCCGCGCAGTACGCCGATCAAATCGCCGGACGAGGAATCCCAGAGTCGCAACGTCGCATCGTTCGACGCGGTGACCAAACGTGTCCCATCCGGGCTGAACGTGACCGCCGGCACCTGGTCCGTATGCCCGTTCAAAATGCCCAACGACTTCCCCGTCCGACCATCCCAGATTCTCGCCGTGCGGTCTGTTGAGGAAGTGACAACTCGCTGGCCGTCCGAGCTGAAGGCAACCCATTGAATACGGTTTTTGTGTCCGACTAAGGTACTCAACAAACGGCCGTCGGCGGTATCCCAAAGGCGCGGCACGAAATCCGGATAGTCGCCCCACGAAACCAATCGCGATCCGTCCGGGCTGAAAGCCATGGTGTCCACAGGATTTGCGTGGCCGCTCAAGATAGCGACCTGGCTGCCACTCTCGCCGTCCCACAAGCTAACGTCGTTGGAACCAGGGGCCGTCGCGGACGCGATGCGCTTGCCATCCGGACTGTACTGAAGCAGCCAAACCGTCGACCCATGAGGACCCAGACGGGCAATCTGGCGGCCGCTTGAAGCATCTCGCAGGTACACGAATTCTTTGGAACCCGCTGCCACGCGTTGGCCATCGGGACTGAAGGCCACTCGATTGCTGAACTCCTGCCATTCCGCCAACACGGCGATCTCTTTCCCAGTCGCGGCGTCCCACAGGCGATTTGTTCCGGCGCCGCCGTCCGAACCGGCATACGAGGCGATCCGAGTGCCATCCGCGTTGTAAGTCACCAGGGGGTTACGATCTAGTTTGGTTGGGTCGACTCCCGCCTGAAGCAGAGCAACCTGCTGTCCTGTAGCTGGATCCCACAGACGAATGGTTTGGTCATTACTGGCGGTCGCGAGTTGGTTGCCATCAGGCCGGTAAGCCACGGACGTCACCGAATCCATATGACCGCGCAGCACGGCTTGCAGTTGCGTTGTGGCCAGGTCGTACAGGTAAACGTCTTTGTGGCCAAAACAGCCGACGGCGACCTGTCGGCCCGAGGGGCTCAAGACGAGTGAGTCAATTCTCCCGCCCGGAACATTAAACACGTGAGAGGCGCCGTCGAGTTGGCAATGCACGTATCGCCATTCCCAGTCGCGGTGTTCCTCGGGCGCATCGTCGAGGGCATTTCCCGCGGCGATGTTATTCTGAAGTTGCAAGGCGGCTGCCGCGGCGGCGATGTTCGACCGATAGCGCCCCCAGCGCTCGGCCCTTTGCTCTCCCTGGGCCCTCACGCGCGCCGAGTCGGCAGCGCGGCGCTGCTGAGCTTCGTCTCTGCGAGCAATCTCCGCATTCCAATAGCTCCAGGAGACGAGCGCGAACGCCGTCAGGAAAGTGCCCGCAATGACCGCCATGGAAACGGCCGCGCCTGGATTGCGCTTCACCCATTTGGCGGCACGTTCCAGCCGGGGAACCGGTCGCGCCAGGATCGGCTTACCTTGCTGGAATCGAACCAGCTCGTCCGCCAATTCCGACGCCGACGCATAGCGATGCTCCGGTTCCTTGCGCAGACATTTGAGACAAATCGTTTCGAGATCCAGCGGCACGCTCGGTTGCCAGCGCGATGGCGCAGATGGCTGTTCCGTCCGTACTCGGTCGAGCATCTCGACGACCGTCTGCGCCTCGAAGGGCGGCCGTCCTGCCAGACAGTAGTAAAGAATCGCGCCGAGCGCGTAAACGTCCGCCGCTGGTCCGGCTTCGTGCGCCAGCCCTAGCGCCTGCTCCGGCGCCATGAACGCCGGCGTCCCCACCAACGTTCCGGCAAGCGTTTCGTTACTATCGCTGTCTAACTGCCGGGCTAAGCCGAAGTCCGTGACCTTGGGAGTGCCGTCGGCCGTCAACAGGATATTCGCCGGCTTTAGGTCGCGATGCACGACATTGCGGCTATGCGCCAATTGCATCGCGCGCGCCAGCGACTCGACCAAACTGGTCGCCTCGGTGGCCGGCATCGGCTGGCCGTTGAGCTTGCTGGCCAGGTTGCCGCCATCGACGAACTCTAGCGCGCAATACGGAATCCCGCCCGCCTCGCCGACTTCGTGAATCTGCACGATGTTCGGATGCTGCAGCCGCGCCACCGCTTCGGCCTCGATGCGGAACCGCGCCTGATCGCGCGGGCCGGCATGTTCGCCGGCCAGCACCATCTTCAGCGCTACGGTGCGTTTCAGCTTTAAGTGCCGCGCTTTGTAGACGACGCCCATGCCGCCGTAACCGAGCACGCTCTCGATCTCATAGCCGGGCACCGATAGAGCGGCCAAGGTATACTCTTGCCGCCCGTCTTCGTCCCGCATATACAGAGTCGTACCACCGTCGACGGAGGTTAACCCGAGTGGTCGTTGGTCGTTGCCCCTTCCGACAACGCCTGGATCGATTTTGTCCTCGGTGCGAGCGCCGCCGGTGTTCGAAGGCAGGGCGTCCGCGGGCCGCGATTTCACGACTTGCTGAACAACTTGTTCGATGTCGCGAAAAAAATCGGGAAAGCGGGACTGGTAGTCGCCAAGTTGCGGGCGCTCGTCGCGCTGGAATTGCCTCGCCAATTCGAGGGCGAGAAGTTCCTGGAAAAGGATCCGCTGGACTCCCTGGGAAGACTTGGTGAGACAGTCCTCGATGCGGATGGATGCCCCATTCTGAAGTGATTGCGCGAATTCCTCACACCTGAGTTGAACCTCCTCGCGTTGTTCGTCGGACAGCATCCTGAATCGCTGGAGATCAATCATTCGACAGGTCCATGCACGCCCCGCCTCGCCGAACCACTTCGAGCCGACGCTGAATGGAGCGTCTCGAGCACTGGAACTTGCCGGCGATGCTCAGAATTCAGTCCGCCGCCTGGAATTTCTCAACCACGGAACTTGAAACTGCGCCTAGCTGGCCGGCTGGCCGTGGACTCCAAGTGGTGGCGGGCCAGATGATCGCAGAGCCGTCGCGACTGGCGGTGAGCACCGTTTGACCGTCGTCGGAAAATGCGACGCTGGTCACATCCTGCTCATGACCCTTGAGCGTAAGTATCTCCGTGCCGAGCCTCGCGTCCCAGAGTTTGGCGGTGTGATCGCCGCTGCCCGATAAGAGCCTCGCGCCGTCGGGAGCGAAGGCCACTGAGACGACGCTGGCCGTGTGCCCGGTCAACGCGCGAAGTTCCTGTCCTGAAGTCGCGTCCCAGATTTTCATCGTGGCGTCTTCGCTGGCCGTGACAACGAACTGACCGTCCGACGAAAACTCGGCATGCAGTACAGGCAATGCGTGGCCGGCGAGGATGAGCAGCGACTCGCCGGTCGCGGCATCCCAAACGCGCGTCGTTTTGTCGCGCGACGATGAGACGATGCGGCGACCGTCCGGTGAATAGGCGGCATGTTGTACCGCGGCGCTGTGGCCGCGCAACGTCTTGCGCACGACGCCCGAGGCGACGTCCCAAATCTTGATGGTTCCGTCATCGCTGGCGGTCACCACTTGCTTTCCATCAGTCGGCGAGAACACGGCGCTATTCACACTGCCCGCGTGCCCGCCTTCGGCGCCGGCGGTGGCTTCCGCCAATTTGACGATCGGCGCGCCGGTGGCCGCGTCCCAAACGCGCGCGGAATTGTCCCAACCGGCCGTGACAATGCGCGTGCCATCGGGTGCATACCCGGCGAAAGAGACCGTGCGATGCGGGCGAAAATTCATTCGTTCGCCTCCCTGCAGATCCCAAATACGCGCCTCGTTGCCGCCGATGGTGAGCAGGCTGCGACCGTCCGGCGCAAAGCTGGCGGCCCACGCCGACCCGCCTTCAGCCGCTAGATCGATGGTCATTTCGGCCGCCTCTAGTGGTCGATCGAGCGTCCAGACATGCAATGTGTCATGGGCGGAATCGACCACGGCCACCAATCGATCGTCCGACGAGACATCAACGCTGCGCGCCAGGCCATTGTCGGGCAGTTCCCGTTCCCAGAGTTGTTTCCCGGTGAGCAACTCCCAGCCGCGTACGCGCCCGTCCTCGCAGCCGGAGATCAGCCGCAGTCCGTCGGTGGTCAGGGCCAGCGACGTCACGCTGTTGGGGTGTTGAAGCACACGATCTTCTACCGGCTGCGGCGCGCCAGCGTCTGATAGAACCCAACGGCAAATGGTGCGATCCGAGCTCGCCGTGACCAACTCGGGCCGTGCGGTGAGAAACCGCGCCGCCGTGATGCGGTCGGTGTGCCAGCGCAATGTGTGAAGCAGTTCGCCTGACGTCGCGTCCCAGAGATTGCCGCGCCCACGCGCGTCCCCGGTAAAGATCAGCTGTCCATCGGGTGAGAAAGCCGCGCTCGTGACCTCGGCAGCATGTCCGCCGAGACTGCGCACGATTCTCCCGCTCTGGGCATCCCAAATGTTCCAGGTCAGCGGTTCGCTCCGCTCCGAGTCCGAAGTGGCGGACGTCTCGGTAACATCGCGACCGGTAACCATCCAGCGTCCGTCCGGCGATAGCGCCAAGACGGCCGACGCGCCCGTGCCGGTGAGCTTTAACGTCTCCACGCCAGTCGCCGTGTTCCACACCGATACGCTTCCATCAATGGCGGCCGTCGCGACGTGATTGCCGTCCGGATAGAAAACTCCGCCGGAAGCTAAGTACAGATGACCTTCACGGAAGTTGTGGAGCTCCTCGCCCGTCTTGGCGTTCCAGGTCTTAGCGGTGCGATCGCGGCTGGCGGTGACGACCGAATCTCCGTGCGGCGAAAAGCTCGCCGCCAGCACGGCATCGCCGTGACCGCGGAGAAACTGGCCCGGGATGGTACGATCTTCGGCATATTGCGCGACGTTCCAGAGACGTACCTGATGGTCGTAGCCGCCCGAGGCCACCATGTTGCGATCATGCGGCGAAAACGCTGCGCCACGGACCTGGCCGCTATGCCCGCGCAACGTTTTGAGCAAAGTCCCTGTCGGAACGAAATGCGTTTCGGCGTCGCCGTCGCGGGCGGACCAGATCTTCAACGTGTTGTCATGGCTCGCGCTCAGCAACCATTGCCCGTCGGCGGAGAACTCGATGTGGCGCACGGCCGCTTGATGTCCTTCCAACGCGATCGAAGGTTGAACCGAGATCGCTTCGCCGCGCAACAGACGCGCGTAATTGAACGGCTGTAACTCCTCGGGCTTCCAGAGCAACACGCGGCGATCGTACCCGGCGCTGGCGATCGTGCGCCCATCGGGAGCGAATCGCGCCGTATAGACGGCGCCACGATGTCCCGTGTAAGGCATCGGTTCGCCGTCGCTGGTTCGCTCGCTGCCGCTCGCGACATCCCACAGCCGGACGGTTCCGTCCTGGCTGGCGGTCACGACTTGCGTTTCGTCCGGAGAAAATGCCGCGTCCCAAACCCACCATTCGTGTCCACGAAACGTTTGCACGACTTGCCCGCTGGCGACGTCCCAGAGCATCGCCCTGTTGTCCATCGAAGCGGTCAGCAAGCGTTGTCCATCGCGCGAGAACACGGCGCTCACCACGGTGTCGTCATGGCCCGGCAGAATTCTGGTTTCGTCGGTGCGGCAGTTCCAAATTCGCAGCACGCGCGAATGCTCGCTGCTGCCGATGGCGAGCCAATCGGAATCAACCGGTGAGAAGCAAACGGCGGTGGCGATGGCGTTGCTGTTGCCTGCGGTGAGGTCACAATCGGCCAGCACTTCACCGGTAGCCGCTTCCCAAATCCTAACATGACCGTCGCGCGACGCCGCGGCCACGCGCTCGCCGGCCGGGTCGAACGCGATCCCTTCCACACGCGCGGCGGCGTCAAAGCGTTTGATTTCCTGCTGGCAAAGGTACTTGAGCCGGCCCCATTCCCAATTGCGGAGTTCCGGCTTGCATTGATCGAGCAATTCCAGCGCCGGGCCGAAGGCGTTCTCTTCGGTGCGCGCGGCGGCCAGGCCGATCTGCGCCACGTAGGCCTGGTATTCCGACTTTCCTCGCTCGTCTACGGCGATTTGGCGCTGCTTGTCCGCTTCGCTCTTCTGCAGCACGGCAATGCCGCGTTGCTTGATGGCTTCCGCCTTTTCCTGCTGGGCCACGCGTTCGCTGGCTTCGGCGAGTCCGCGCTGCCGGTCGGCTTCGGCCTTTTGGATGCTGACCAACACAATTCCGGATGTGACCGACACGAAGACTAGCGCGGCCAGCGCGAACATCATCTGCTTGGCCCGCCGCAGCCGCTGCCGCCGCGCGTCGCGCTCGGACTGGGCGGCGACGATCTCGGCGCGGAGCGCTTCGTGCCGCGGGTCGCCCTGTTGCAGCAGCGAAATCCCGAGGTCAAAGTCGCCCTTCGTATGTGCCGCGGAAGCGTACGCCAGACGGCATTCGCCGATGCCCGCCACGGCGCGCTGGTTTCCGTCCCAAAGTTGAAAAGCCTCCTCGTAGCCGAACAGCGCTCGGGCGTAAACCTGATAGTCGTTCTCCAGACGGGCCTTGCGCAATTCTCCGTCGGCCCGGTCGACGAGTGTGATGCTCTCGAAGTGGGACTGGCATTCGCGAATAGCGAGCTGAAGATCGCGCACGCTCGCGTAGCGATCTTGCGGCGAAGTCGCCATTGCGCGCAGGGCAATATCGATCAAGTCGCCCTGCTTCTCGGTGGGGCGAATGATGTTCTGCGCCGCCGCGACGAGGCACGCACTCGCCGTCTTGCCATGATGAGGAACCAGGCCGGTGGCGCATTCGAACAGGATGGCACCCAACAAATAGACGTCGCTATGAACGCCGATGGCCTCGAGCGGCCCCGTGGCCATTTCTGGCGCCATGTAGGCCGGCGTGCCACCAAGCACGGAAATTCGATTGATCAGCGTGGCTTTCGAGTCATGATTCAACGACAGCGCCAGGCCCCAATCCAGCACGAGCACTTCGCCGAAATCGCCGAGCATGATGTTTTCTGGCTTGAGATCCCGATGCACGACGCCCTTGACATGCGCGAACGCGACGGCGTCGCACACGCGCAGCAGGATTTCCAGGTTCTCGGCCAGGGTTCGCTTGCGAATGACCTTCGACCACGGCGTGCCTTGCACGCGCTTCATGGAATAAAACAGCGTACCGTCGCGGTTGCATCCCAGGTCGTAGATGGGAATGATGCCCGGGTGCTCCAAGTCGCCGGTCACCACGGCTTCCGAGAGGAACTTACGCTGCTGCGTCGGGTCTTCGATCGTGGCGGGTTTCAACATCTTGACCGCCACCTGGCGATCAATCGACGCTTGGCGCGCGGCATACACGACGCCGACGCCTCCTTCGCCAATCACGTCGAGCAAATCGTAGTCCGTGGTCGGCGCAGCGTGCCCGTCCGACCGCGCTAGCGCACGCTGCTGAATCACCAACGAAGACCCGCCGTCCTCGTTTTCGAACGCGATCGACTTGATGGTCATGCCAGGCGATTCGGCCGTGCGCACCTTTCCCCAAGCGGCCGACATCCGCTCCGCGACTCCTTCCGGAAGCTCCGCGGACTCAATTGTCAGCAGCTCCACATCGGTTCCGGAGGACGGTCCTACGTTTTCCGCGCGATCAAGGACGACCTCCGATTCGATGGTCTCGCCGCCACGATACTGCGTGGGTGTCGCCTTGGGAGGAGCCGCTTCGCTGAACTCCACGGTGTGCAACGCATTGGACGCGTCGGTATCCATCCCGGGCCTGGCTTCTTCCAGCGGCTCCGATTGCCACGTCGCGTCATCGGCGACAACTTTCTGATCCGCTGGTTTCGGCGGCGCCAGACTTGGTTCTATCGAATCGATCGTGGCGCCGGAATCGAACGACGAGAGCGTCGCCTTTTCGTCAGTTGCTGGCGGCGCCGGCGGCGCGATAGCGGCGTGACAGGCGCCGCAGCGCCCGGAAACAAGGTCGTCCGACGACAACGGTGCGCGACAATGAGGACATGCGGACATGGCGGACTCTCAGGCGGCGTCTACCCGCCGCTCGTGCGAGAAATGGTCATTTTGGGTTTTGGCGTCGCAACAAATGTGAAAATCGTGAGAACTCCGGACGACGAATCCGCGCCGTCTCCTGTGCTTCGGTGCGGCAGCGTCGCCGCAGCGCACTCATCAACAACAGCGCGGCTGGCGATACCGCTGGCGCGAGGGAACTCTCTGGTTTTTGCAGCGACTCGGTCGCAGGCTGATCGGTATCGTCCTGTTGCGCGTCGGAGGCCGCTTCATTCGGCTGCACACGGGGCTGTGACTTCAATTGTGATTCGTTCTCGTCCTCTTGCAACGGTTCGGTCACGACTCTGCCGTCGTAAACTTGCACGTCCAGAATCAGTCGCTCCGATTTCGAGCCGAATTCCTGAAGATAGACCTTGAAGTGGCCGTTCGGAAAGCGAAACCGGCGGAAGACGGCCGTCAGATTCCGCAGATCGTCCGGCGACAGATCGTATTCCTGTTCGCCTTCCCGCGCGAGGGCATCAAAGTAGACGCGGAAATAAAGTCGGAAGCGTTGCTCAATGCGCGTCGACAACTCATCCCGGGCAGCGCCGCGAATGCGCAGCGAATCCGCTTTACCGCTGCTTTGAGCATCTGGCGCCGCGGTCAGCGGCGTGGTCTCGACGTCCGCATTCACGCCCGCCGCGGCTACTTGGGTCACATAAAAGACAAACGCTGCCGCGGTTGCATCCGCGTTCCGCGCGCCAGGGCTGCTATTCGTAGCGCTGGTGGCGATGCCGGGTAAGGCGAAGAACACTTGCCGACCCAAGGTCAACGTGACGTCGTTGCCACCGACTCCGCCGGAGTAGCTTAATGTGGCGTCGTACTGCCCCACGCGAATCACCGCGCCTTCATTCAGCGTCGCCCCGCTGGCGTTGATAAATCGACCGCTGACGGCATCGAAACCGTCATTGCTGATCAAGACGAGAACCGTCCCGTTCGCGGCATTGAACGTGAGGGACGACAGCACCAATGTCGCGCCTTGTAAGGCCACGGCGCCGTTCACGCGAAACTGATCGTGCGAGGCGCCAGCGACGATTCCGTTGACATCCACGCGAATTTCCGCGCCCGTGAGGAATTCGAGGTTCTGCGTGCTCAAGATGCCGACGTTGTCGCCAGGTGATGCGACGCCGCCGAAGAGCACTTTGAGCGGGCCTTCGATAGCGCCGTTTCCTGACAGTCGCCCGCCGCCAGGCACCTGCACGCCACCCGCGGCGACCAGCGTAGCGCTCTGGCCCAAACTGGTCAGTACGCCCACTTCGGCGAAGTTCGCATCGCGCAGCACGACGATTTGACCGACGCCGATCAGAAACTGGCCGGCGAATTGCATCCCGGCCGTCGAGCCGTCGCCGAGCCGCAAGTTTCCGGTAGTGATGATCTGCGCCGTGGTCGCCGTCGCGAAAATCGGAGCGAAGACGTCGCCTCCGCCTGACAACGTTGCGCCGCCCGAGATGGTCACGAGCCCGCTGGCCGCATGCGCGCCAATAACTCCATTAACGATCAACGTCCCGGCCAAAATGTTGGTAGCGCCGGAATACGTGTTGTGACTGGACGACGTCAACTCAAGCGTTCCGGCGCCTTGTTTGACGAGCGCGCCGTCGCCTTGCAGCGAGCCGCTAAATTGTCCGTCGAGACCGGCCAGCGAGAAGAACGTATCACCGGCGCCCGCAAAAATGTCGGCCGCAATGCGGAGCGTGCCGGTACCGTTACCGTCTCGATCCGCGATGAACTCAATATCTCCAGCTTCACTGCGCAACACCGTGGCGGATACAAAGATGCTTTCACTCGCCAGCAGACGCATGTCGCCATGGTAGGTGGTGAGCGGCGCGTCGATGTGCAGCGTGCCCAATACGTCGAGCAGCAGTTGTCCATCGCAACTTACCAGAATGCTCCCCGCAACGGTTGCATCACCCACAACCTTGAGAACGACGTCGCCGCGAGCTTCGACCTTTTCAATGGTCATCGCAGTGGCATTCGTAATCCACAACCCGCCGCCGCTCGTGGCGGTGAGTTGCCCGATCCGCGTTTCGAGCGGATTTTCCGCCGTGCCGATGCCGAGCGCCGCTTGCAGGTGAGCCGTTGCCGCGGCGAGATCGAGCGCCCCGTTGTCGGCGAGATCGAGAATTGCTCCACACGTCGAAGTCAGGACGGCGTTTCCTTGCGTGCGGACTTCGCTGAGCAGGAGATTGCCGGAGGCAGTGATCACGATTTGCCCGGCGACGGCGTCAATCCATGAGCCGTCGGTCATCGCGATCGCGCCTCCGGAGACGAGCATGATGCCCGCGTCGCCGGACTGGGCGTCGATAGACGCCGATAAGGCGAGGGCCAAGTCGCTGCTGGCCGTGAGCGAAATCGGCCCGCCGCCGCCTTGCACCGCGCCGGCGATCCTTAGCGTCCCGAAGTTGTTGATCGACAATGCGCTGACGGTTTGGACGGAATGAAGGAGGAGCGAACGATCGTTCGCCATCCACAGTCCGCCGCCGCTCGCGGCCGTGAGTTGCCCAAGCCTGGTTTCAAGCGGATTTCCCGCCGTGCCGATGCCGATAGCCGCTTGCAGGTGTGCCGTTGCCGCGGTGAGGTCGAGGGCTCCGTTGTCCGCGAGGTCGAGGATTGCTCCTCGCGTCGAAGTGATGTCGGCGTCGCCTTTCGTGCGCACTTCGCTGATTTGCACATCGCCGGAGGCGGCGATCGAGATCGGTCCTCCGATCGCATCAATGTATGAACCGTCCGCCATCGCGATCGCGCCGGCGGAGGTGAGCGTGACGCCTGCCGCGCCCAACTGTGGGTTAATTAGCGAAGCGGATCCAAGAATTAAATCGCCGGTGGTTGCCAGCGTGATCGCGCCGCCGGTGCTTTGCACGCCACCAACGATGGTGATGGTCCCCTGATTTTCGATCGACAATGGGCCGGACGACTGGATGAAATGAACGAGGAGCGCACGTTCGTTCGCGATCCACAGTCCGCCCCGGTTGGCGTCCCTGAGTTCAGCGATCCGCGTTTCGAGCGGGTTGTGCGCCGTGCCGACGCCGTGCGCCGACACCAGGTGAGCCCTCGCCGCGGTGAGGTCGAGGGCCCCGTTGTCAGCGAGATCTAGGATCGCGCCATGCGTCGAGGTGAGTACGACGGCGCCGTGCGTACGGAGGTCGCTCAGGAAAATATCTCCGCCCGCGCGGAATTCAATCGCGCCCAGGTCCGCAGTGATTGTCGCGCCTTCGTGCATCACAATCGGCTCGAAGCCACGGTCATCGGCGTCGGCATCAACGAAGATGTTGGCATGTCCAGTCAAAGCGAGCGCGGCCGATTCGAAAAACACGACGCTTTCTTGCGCCGACAACCTAACTTCCCCGCCGGCGCGCACGGCGCCA
This sequence comes from Pirellulales bacterium, assembly GCA_022844585.1. Lineage (GTDB taxonomy): Bacteria > Planctomycetota > Planctomycetia > Pirellulales > JALHLM01 > JALHLM01. The sequence goes on from JALHLM010000018.1 coordinate 19,290, forward strand.
TTGATTTCGATCCGGTCGGTCGTCACACGGAACTGGCCGGCAAGCGCGAGATCCCCGGCAATCTTCACGACGTCGGATGCGATGCCCGACGTCGCCGCCGTCGATAGATACAAATCGCCATTGGCGTGCAATCCGCCAACACCCAGCAGCTCAATGACATCGCGGCCGTCGCCGTTGTCGCCAGCGTTGATTTCCACGCGTCCGTTCGCGAAAAAGCGGACCTGCTCAAAGGCCGCGCCGGAGGACGTTCCGCTGACGACGATCGCGTCGCGCGTCCCATCCAGGGCGTCCTTGCCACTCGTCAAGAACAACTCGTCGGCACCGGTACAAGATTCCGGCGCTAAGAATACGGCGCGGTACATTTTCGTCACGTCTACGCCTTCCGAGTCGGAAAACCGAATCGTGGTCGTTCGGACGCCATTGGAGATCTCGATCTTCCCGGCATCGGAACTCGACGCGTCAGGCAGGTAGACGGCCGTGAGCGTTTGATCGCCGACAAAGCGCATGAAATCGCTTTCGACTTTGGAGTTCGCACCCCCGTCGACGCGAATGTGCGTGAACTGCCTCAACAGCGACACCGCGGATTGCGCCCCGTTCCAGGTGAACGAGTCGTCGCCGCCGCGCATGTCGACCGCCAGGCGGTGGATGCCCACGAGACTTGCCAGCGGAATTACCAGCTGATTCGTTCCGCCGCCGGTCATGCCAGCGATCGTGCCGAAAATGTCGTGGCCGTTCTCGTCGCGGATCGTGAGCGACACGCCGTCGCTGGAAATGATCAGGCGGTTGTCCTGGTCTCCGGCCGCATCGGTCAGACGCAATTCGCCATTCACGATGGCGATGGTTGTCGACTCCAGGGCAAGCCGAAACAGCTCTCGTCCTGTTTGCGCCGTTTGGGCGGAAAAATAGAAGTTGTCCCGATAGCTCACGAACTCCTCGGGATTCGACCCTCGGTAACCGGGGTACAGATCCAGCACCCGCTCGACCTGGTCGAGGCGGTTCACCCGGTACAGCTCCTGCCCGGTGGCGGCCGCGGCGGCAAAGTAGAGGTCGCCCTGGTGCTGCGGAAATTCGAGGAACTCGGACGGCTCATCCGATTCCAGCGCGACGCCGTCAGGCAATTCGATCGAAACCGCGATGGCCTCCGCACCATTCATTTCCAATCGATACAAACCGCGCGTTTGAGCCACGTTCTGGAATACGCGAAACGTCCCGAACGATTGATCCGTTGTGGCGGCGAAATACAGCGTGCCGTTGTAGACCGCGAACACCGACGGCGACAGGAGCGGCCGCCCGTCGCTGGTTCCGATCTCCGTGAGACATTCATTCCTATCGAGCGTGAACAATTCGCTGCCGCCGTGCAGGTTGTCGCCGCGAAAATACAGGTGGTCGCCGAACGGCGTCAGATTCGTGGGATTCGTTACGACGTCGAAGTCCAGCACCGCGACCGGATTCACTCCGCTCGCGGACTGTCGGTAGAGCGTGCGGCCGTACGCGTTCGTCGCGCTGAAATACAGCGCGTTGTTGAAGACCGTGAAATCGGCCGGGTTCGAGCTGGCCTTGCCGGGATTCACGTCCTTGATCTGATTCGCGCTGCCTCCCCGATTAAGGACATAGGCCTCGCGTCCGCCGGCGCCGGTGGCGGCGAAGTACAATTTGCCGTTGAATTCCGTGAATCCCTCCGGATTCGAACTGGCGGAACCGGCGTTGATGTCCTGGACCTGCTGGACTTGCTGGCTGGCGTCGAGGCGAAAAAGCTCGCGGCCCTGGGAAGAGGTCGCCGCGAAGTACAAGCTGCCGTCGAAGGCGGTGAAACCGGTGGGATTGGAACCGGCGGCTCCCGGATTGATGTCGGCGACTCGGGTAACCGCGCCATCGGCATCGAGTCGATACAGCTCCCGTCCGGTACTCCCGGTGGCGGAGAAATAGAGTGCGTTTTCGAACTCGGTAAAGCCTTCGGGATTCGAGCTCCCTTCGCCATGGTTGATATCGGCGGCCAGACTCGTCTGGCCGCTTTCGTCCAGGCGATAAAGCTCGCGACCGACGGATTCGCCGGCGGCGTTCTCCCCTTCCGCGCTGAAATACAACTGCCCGTTGAAATCGGTAAAGCCAGCCGGCGACGAACTAAAATCGCCGGGATTCAGGTCGGCAACCAGGACGCCGGTTGCGTCCAACACGCGGCGATCTTCCAGCCGCACCAGGCTCAGTTCGAGCAGGGCCGCCGATTCGGGAAGCGATCGCTTGGAAACCACGGCGCGACGTCCAATACGTCCCGCCCAACGCGGCATGCGCATAGTGAGAACTCTGGTGGCGCGACCGGTCCGACGCCATTAGTAGCCGCGTCCCCGAGAGAGGACTTGCGCCAGTCGCGCAAGGCCCCAAGACGCGACCGCAGCGTCTAGTATCTTCGAGGAGGCATCCGCGGTCAATCAATCCATCGCCCTGGCCGGGCCCGCACAACCGCTACCGTCCAGTTCTTTGCTAGTCCGAGGCGTCGGAATCTGAAACGGAAGTAGTCCTGGAGCCTAATTTACGCGTCTTAAGGGTTGTACCGACGGCGTCCGCAGACACGGGTTAATCCGAGGGGCGACTGCGGATTTGAAGCGCGGCGGCGCAAACCTGCTATTACCGACCATGGGCGTCTCCGATACTGGATGGTAGAGATCGAAGCGGATCTCTTCACGGTATCAATTGCCGTGATTATGCCGACCCAGGACGGGCTCGGCCGCGCCGGACAAGGAGGTCGCCGTGAACCCAGGAATTGCGCGGCTCACGTCAAGCGTGGCGCTGATTGCCGTGGCCGTGTTGGGAACGGATGCGGCATTGGCTGGATCGCCTGCCAACTCCGTCCGCTCGGCGACCGTCGCAGTGCGCGGCGCACGTTCTGAGGACGAATTGCACATCGTCCAGGCGCCGGTGATGCCTCCCGTGGTGGAGACAGCCGCCGAGCTGCCCGAACGCTCGGTGCGCGACGTTTCCATTGCGATTGATACGCCGGAGGAACAAACGCCCGCGGATATCGCCGCGGCCAAGTTCGAGCAATTGCCGTTCGTGTTGGAGGGTGCAGGTTGGCAACGTCCCTGGATGGCCTCGGAGTTCTTTTGGACGGCGCCGGCCGTGGGCTACCGCCCGCTCTATTTTGAAGACGCCAACCTGGAGCGCTACGGCCATTCGTTCGGAATCTTGCAGCCGGCCGTTTCGGCGGGGCGCGGTTTCGGACAGTTTATGGCGCTGCCGTATCAGATGACGCTGCAGCGGCCGCATGAGGTCGTCTATCCGCTGGGCTACGCCCGCCCCGGAGATCGCGTGGTCTATCAGGCCGAGCGTCTCGAATGGAGCGCCCGCGCCGCCGCGGTCGAAGCCGGCGTACTAACGGGATTCATCTTCTTGGTCCCATGACCAGAAAACAGTTGCGCGATTGCCATCAGTAAACGACATTGATCGTTTGCCCAAGCAGGCGTCGAAACCGCGAAAAGAGCGACTGCCTGGCCACCTGGATCTTCGCGCGGCCAACGACGCCCGGCAACATTGCGACAGAGCTCGGTTCTAGTCGAATGATGGCTTCGTAGTATAAATTGCCGCGCGTCCCCGGACGATCGGACGTGGACTGGGCGGGCAAATCGCCGGTGGCGACCAACTCCGGCGGCGACGCGTCGAGGTTCATTTCGGAAATCGTGATCACTTCGCCGGCCAGCGCGGCGACTGGTCCACCTGCCAGGTGGACGTCGACCTGTTGGCCCACTTGAACAAGCTCCACCTGCGCGGGATCGATAACGGCGGCCGCCTCCAGGTTACGTGGATCGCCGACGTGACAGAGCAAAGTGCCGGCTTCCATGTAGGCGCCGCGGTTGCGCGCCTCGAGCGGCGTGCCTGACCAGTTGGAAAGCCTCCCTGGCGTGTCGCTCGGAGGGCGAATCGGCGGCGGAATGACGACGCCTGCGCGGGGCGATTTGACGGTGAGCCGCGCTTCAAGCGATTTCTGCTCCTGGAGCTGCCCGTCGATTGCTTCCAGAGTGGCTTCCGCGGCCAGGAGCTCCGCGGCC
>JALHLM010000019.1 GCA_022844585.1 Pirellulales bacterium
TCGATCTGCTCTTCCACAATCGCCGCCGCGTTCAGCCGCTCTTCCGTGGCAGTCGAATCCCACTGCACGTTCGCGGGCGCATTGCGGCGAGCGATTTCGACGCCATTCAAATAGGCCACGAAGCCGGCGTCGTAGCGCACCGACAACGTCAGCGATTCCATCTCCGGAATGCCATCAAACGCAAACGGCAGCCGCACATATCCCGAAGCATTCTGATTTCGAAGCTGCACATCAACGTTCAGTCCAACGGCGGGCGCGAGGGAGACCTCGTCTTGCTCCGCCACGACGACGGTGTACATGTTCGAGCTATCGATGGCCTGCTGATGCAGCGTGATCGCGTTATTCACGATCTCCCGTCGATAGACCGTGTAAAACTGATTGACGCCTACGCCTGCCCCGACGGTGCCAGGGGCAGTTCGGTCATCCACCGAGGCGCCGGCGCTGCCTCCTTCATCAACACCAGTGAAGTCCGGCTTCCCGTCAGGGAACAGCCCGGTGTTGACCATTTGCCAGCCGTCGTCAATCACCCACTGCAGCGTGCCGCCCAGTACAGGCGGGTCGAGACTTGAGTCGCTCGCGGCCGCGGCGGGGCCGTTCAGCCGATTGTCCAGTAGCAAGTACGCGACCGCAGGGCGCGACGTGTGGATGGTCAATTGATAGTTGGCGGCGGAACGGTTGTCGTTCGCCAACTCGACAAACGCCTCGCCCGCCAAGTAGTCCGGCAAGGGCACGGGAACATTGCCGACCGTCGAAAGATTCCCCGTCGCCGAATTGTATGCTGCGCCATTGTGTTCATGCCCGCGATCGACGTAAGCGAATTGATCCTCGCCAAACGGATTCGGTGAAATTCGTCCAGCTCGCGCGCCGACCAAACCGCCGATCTCCAACACCGAAGTTACCAACGGACCTTGTTGCGCCGTCGCGTAGCCAACGCCCTGCGGGCCGGAAATCCAAGCCGTGTCGTCGTAGTTCGTCGCCGTCCAATCGATCCCCAATGATTCCGCGCCAGGCGTGAAATTGGCCGGCGTCGCGGCATCGACAAACGCGACCGGTTCGGCCGATTGAGCGAGCGCACCAAACGAAACGTCGGCAAGCTGCGATGGATACTCCGGCGCAAACGCAGTCGCCGGCTCGTCGCTCCCAGGCGGCGTCAGCGCCAGGTACTCGCCAGCGGCATCTAACTGAAAATTCGCGTGCAGTTCCGCGCCGGCGACCGCTTGATCCTTACCCGAGGCGAACACAATCAAGTTCGCGCCGGCGGCGAGCGTAACGGCTGGCAACTCCCATTTGTACGGATCGGTCGCATCGTCGGTGAGTCCCCAGCCGTCGAGGTTCACCGGGCTCGCGCTGATGTTCGCCAGCTCCATCCAATCGGAGTAGGCGCCGTCCTTATCGGCAAGGATCGTGCGGTTATCCGCCATGAACTCGCTGAGAATCACGGGAGCGGCAGAGGGCGTCAGGCGCCGCTCCAAAGATTCAATAATTCGCTGACTCATTCGGCGGCGAGGGCGCAACCGCATGGTGCGCTGCGAACGCGATGGCATCGATTACCTTCCCAGAAATGGAGCGCCGGTGAGCAACCACCCGCTAACCGCAACCCCAAAGTGCGAACACGACCGTAGGCCGCCGGAAGCGCACGACCGGCGATCGCAACGAGAACCCCCTAGTGGACCTGGCGAACGCCGGTCCGCGAAACTTTCCCCGGTTTGACTCTAATCGACGCCTCGCCACGAAGTCAATGATTTGGCGCTCCGGCCGCTAGGCACGGCGTCTCCTACGGGCGGCGAAAACGACGGCGACGGCGGTCAGCATCAGCCCGAGCGAGCCGGGCTCCGGTACGCCCTGCGCCCCGGGCGCCGCGCCAAAATTGTTGCGGACGGCGTTCAGATCGCTGATGTCCACCTTGCCGTCAAAGGGAAATGCGTCGCCCGCCGTGCTGCCGACTTGCCCTGCCGTGCCAAAATTGTTGCGCACGCCGTTTAAGTCGACGATGTCCACTTTACCATCGTTGTTTGTGTCCCCCGGCTGCCCGGCGCTGATCGGCTCGCCGTATTCGACGGCGCCGAACATCGTCTCACCGGTGACAAGATGGAATTCGAACGTCAAGTCGCGCTTACCGGAAATGTTGAAGGGAGTCCCCAAGTCGACCAGCATTCCCGAGCTAAAAAGCGTGCTCCCCAAAGGATTCAACTCATTCAGAAAGTCTGCCGAAGGATTGGCTTCTTCCCAGGTCGACAGTGCTTGATCATCGAGGCTTAACCAGCCGCCGTTCGCGAATTGCAGTGACCCGCTGGCGGAAGCGATGGTGTACCCGTTGATCGCGGCGCTGAAACTCGATTGGTTCTGAATCACCGCGTCACCGGTATCCGGGTCGACGACCAACACCAGCGTGTTTTGGGGCCCTGAGTACTCCACCAGGCCGCGGATGGTCTCGCCGGAGGCCGTTGAATAGTCGAAGGTCAGGTCGTCGCCGGATTGGCCGAACGCTGTCGGAGTGAATTTAAACGGAGTTCCCAAACTCAGACTTTGTCCCACAAGGAGGGTCGACCCGGCAAACGGGGCCAATTCGCCCAGATCGGTGGACGTCGGCGGCGCTTCGAGCCATGAACCGATATTCGTTGCATCGAGACTGTCCCATTCGTCGGCGTCGAGCGATCCCAGGGAAGAATGGATGCCATAACCGTCGAAGTTCACTGGCCCGCCGGCGACATTTTCGATGACGGTGCCGCCGGTACCTCGATCCACCGACAAGATGAGGCGATTGCCAACGCGCACCGAAACGTCGCCGTTCCCGCCGGCGTTGACGGACTGATCGTACACCAGGCCGCGTGGCAACGCGACGTTGCTGGTGATGCTCGTGAATTTGCCCGTTGCCGTGCCAGCATTGATCAGTTGCCAAGAGTTACCGAAGGCAGGTGTCACGCCGTCGAAGTTCACGTCGAGCCGCCCGCCGATACTCGCCGAGCCGGTCACGTTCACGATGCTGGCGCCCGCCGCGCTGATTGACGGTTGGTAGACGCCGCTGACGCTCAGATTCCCCGTCACGTCAAAATCGACGTTGGGGCCGACCAGCCGCGTATTGCGTGCCAAAACCGCGCTGCCGGAGAGCGCGATCTTGGCGGTCCCGGACGCCTCGAGGGTGCTGCCGCTAGCGCCGCCAAGACTCAGGTTACGAGCGGTGAGTGAACCGTTGCCGGAGAGGGTCAAGCGCCCGGTGCCCGCTTGCCCGACGGTGACACTGCCGTTCGCGGCAGGCGTGGTGGCCGCAACGACATTCAATGATCCACCGTTGCGAATGTCCAGCCTGCCGGTTGCTCCCGCACCTTCCGCGATCAGCACGCCGCCTACCTCGTGGAGCGCGGCGACGTTGAGGAAGGCCGTACCGCCATTGTTGATACCGGGCACTTCGTCGGGGTAGCCGTCTCCCGGAATGAAATTCTGCTGCGACACAGGGTCAATCCAGCTCGCCAGCGCATTCCAATCTCCGTCGCCAGTTGGCACAAACACGATCGTGCTCTGCGCTGACGAGGCTTTCGCGCTTAGCAACAGGGCGCCCAGAGCCACGGCATACGCCGCGCGACGACGCACACGAACCAGAGCAGTGGAGGCCAGGCCCAGGCTTAACAACACGAAGGCTGACGGCTCCGGTACGCCGACAGGGAGCGGTCCGGAGAACGCGTTTTTCCAAATCTTGAAGTCTGGCAGATCGACGAGGCCGCTAAAGTCCAGATCGCCTTGCTCAGGAGTCGTGCCGGTGCGGAAGTTGAGGCGGATGATGTCGAAATCCTGAATGTCCACGAACAGGTCGCCGTTGACATCGCCAACGACGGCGGCGGCGCCTGGTTTTACGACGACGCCGTACATGTTTTGTCCGGCGTTATCGGCTTGGAACAAGCTGAACGTGCCCGCCGGGAACGCCTTCTGGTACACCGAATAATATTGATCGATCGTGTCGTTGGCCCCTTCGTCAAACGCGACTTCATCGGGAAACGCGGGGTCGCCGGCGCGATTCAAACCATTGGACGTCGGCGCCCACCCCTGATCGACAATCCACTGCATGTGGGTTGCATCGAATGTCGGCGGGTTCGCATTGCTCGTGTCCGACAAGCGATTGTCAATCAGCATGTACGCCGTGGCCGCGGCGGAGACCGTCACGTCCAATCGGTACGTCGCGTTGTCTCGATTGTCATTGCCCGACAGGATGTATTCGTTACCCACGAGATACCCGGGGATTGGCAGCGTATTCGACGCCGAGACATCCGAATAACGATGAGCCCGATCGACAAACGCCGGGACGAAGTGGCCAAACAAGCCCGCGGTGAAATTGGCGCCGACGACCGAATCCGGCGTCGGTTCGGCGGCGACGGTCACCTGCCAGGTCTGGCCGGACCATTTCGCGGGAATTGTGTCCGTGACTTCGTTATCACCGCCGGTTTCCACCACGCTCACGATCGTCGCCGCGGAAACTGGCCCAGCGAACAGACCGAGCATGCCTAGAACACACATTACGCGTTGAACTCGACGCCAAGCAGCGCGGACGGTCATAACACCACACGCAATCAGAGCGATGGCCAACGTGGTTGGTTCCGGCACGTTGGCCGGCGCTCCACCGCCGAACGCGGTCTTCCAAATCTGAAAGTCGTCGAAGTCGACGGTTCCGTCAAAATTCAGATCGCCTTCTGCGGGAGAGGTGCCTGTGCGAAAGTTGTCGCGGATGACTCCAAAGTCCAGCAAATCCACGACCTCGTCGCCATTCACATCGCCAACCACGATCGGTGCGTCCGGCGCGATGACCACCCCGTACATGTTTTGGCCGGCGTTATCGGCTTGAAGCAAGCTGAATGTCCCTGCCATAAACTTCTTCTGATACACCGAGTAATACTGATTCACGGTACCATCGGCCCCTTCGTCGAAGGCGAGTTCGTCCGGGAGATTGACGTTCAAGCCACGATTCAAGCCGTTGGCAGTGGCTGCCCAGCCCTGATCGACAATCCATTGCATGTGAGTCGCATCGAAGGTCGGCGGGTTCGCATTGCTCGTGTCCGACAAGCGATTGTCAATCAGCATGTACACCGTGGAAGGATCCGCGATAGTCACATCGAGCTTGTACGTCGCGTTGTCGCGATTGTCGTTGCCAGACAAGATGTACTCCTTGCCGATCAAGTAAGCGGGAATCGGCAGCGCCGCGTCGCTGATATAGCGATGGGCACGATCCACAAACGCTGGTGCAAGGTCGGCGAACAAGCCCGCCGTGTAGTTGGCGCCTACGACGGAATCCAGCAGCGGCTCGCCAGCGACCGTCACCTGCCACGTTTGCCCGGACCATTTGGCGGTGATGGTGTCCGTGGCTTCATTGTCGCCGCCCGTTTCCACGACGCTGACAATGTTGGCGGCATTCGCGATGCCAACGAGGGTCAAAACCATCACCAAAGCCAGCGCGCGTGATTTGACGCAATACATCAACGGAACCTCCTCATTGGAAGCCGACGGCAGGGCGCGAGATGGTAAGGAACGGACCGAACGGTCCTGCGAACGCGGTACGAACGTAAGGAATCTGGGGGACGAGGACGACGAATGCCATCTGAGGTGAGAGTCTAATGCGACTCGCCAGCCGATTCAAGCGTTTTCCGAATCTTATGTAAACCTGCAATTAACATTTGAGCCAGTCGGACACTTCGCGGAACCAATCCAGTGCATCGAGCAGCATCGCTCTGCCGCAACTCCGAACTGGATCGCAAACGAATGAACGGACCGCGCAAAGAATTAGCAGATAGTGCATGGCCGTTATTCTGCTTCCGTCGCGGGCCGAAACGATTGCGATCGCAATAGTCGGCCCGCGGCGGAACTCAGTGACGTTGTATATTGCGCGTCTGATCGGCCGCCTCGCACGTTCTTCGCTCGGAAACGTAAAAGTCCGCTTTGGGGTGCGACCATTGGTTTGCGCCTTTGCGCGCCTTTCTTGTGTGCGTTACCGTGGTCGGAGAAAGTCGCATTAGTGAAGCGTTGCTCCCGAATTGCGCTTTGCCGTCAGGGCAGAACGAGCTGCCCGAAGGCAATGGCTGTGTGAAGACCACGCCGCGTTGAGGTGTTTGGCGGCGGCACGGCCCAGTGATCCACGCTTGGCCGACGCCCACGATCGTACTCGAGCCCGGGGCGGCGCGTGAGCAGGGCGAATCCGAGTTGGCCATGGACGATCGTAACGCCGTCGATGAGGCCGAAAGGGCGATACCCCTTCGCGACTCGGACGCCCGACGCAGCACGACATCGATCCGCCGTATCAGCCGCAGTCGGCAACAGTAGAAAAAAACGCTGTTGGGAAATTCCCAACAGCGTTCTTGGTTACGAACACACGTCGCTACGTCTGAGTGGGGCTAAAGACGGCGGCGAACAAGCCCGAGAACCGCTAAACCGATCCCCAGCAACGCCCAACTGCCCGGTTCGGGCACCGTGTTGGCACTGCCCGCACCAAAGTTGTTGCGGACGTTGTTCAGATCGATGATATTCACCGCGCCGTCGTCGTTGGTGTCGCCGAGACCCTGTCCGCCAAAGTTGTTGCGGACATTGTTCAAGTCCAGGATGTTGACAAAGCCGTCGCCGTTGGTGTCGCCGAGCGGATTGTCGCCAAACGCGACGTATTCCACGATGCCGACATACGGCGTGCCATCGGCGAAAGTGAAGCGAACTTGCAAGTCGCGCACCCCGCCGACCGTAAACGCGTTCCCGATCTCGTACGCCTTGTTGGGATTGAAGACCGACCCGCCGTTCGGATCCGAGTACAACTCGCTCAACCGGTTTGGCTTCGGGTTGGCCTCGGCCCACACGCCGACGTTTTGATCGTCCAAGCTGTCCCAGCCGGCCGGATTCAACGACCCGGACGCCGAGCTGATCGTATAGAAGTCGATTTCCACCGTGAATGCTGACTGGTTCTGAATCACGGCTTCGCCTGTGACCGGGTCCACCAACAGCACGAGGTTGTTGTGCGGGCCCGTGTACTCGACGATACCTTGCTTGGATTCGCCGTCGGGGGTGAAGTAGCGGAACTGAAGATCCGCCGTTTCCGGTACGCCGAAAGCGCCCGTTTGCCCGACGAACGGATTGCCGATCGAGATCGGCTGGTTGACCGCGAAACTGAGCGGTGCGTTATTCGGATCCGGAAGGAGCTCACTCAACCGAATCGCCTTCGGATTTGCCTCTGCCCAACCGGGAGGCGAGTTCTTGTCGTCGAGACTTTGCCAATCGTTGACGTCAAGCTGCCCTGACGGCGAGGAAATCGTGTAGCCATCGATGGTAATCGCCGGTCCGATTGCGCTCAACAGCGAAGCGGCGCCACTCCGCCGATTGACACTCAGGATGAGTGCATTGTCATACTCAACGGAAACATCGCCGGTGACCTTGTCGAACGTGGGACGAATCATCGCACCGCGCGGCAAGACAGAGGTTACGAGCGACGTGAATTGTCCGGTCAGCTGATTCGCGGGCGCATCGATGATCGTCCAGCTTTGCCCAACCGTGGGGCTGAAGTTCTCAAAATCGATCGCCAGTTGGCCGTTGATCGCCGCGGCGTCACTGATTTGGATCGGGGAATTCGTTGGCCCAGTAAGTCTTTGCGACAGCGTGCCAGCCAGGCTGAACTTGTCCGTGGTCAACGAACCGTTGCCGACGATCGTCAACCGTCCGCCAGCGCCCACGCTGGTGGTTCCGAACCCCTGAAACGTACTAGGGGGCGCTTCTTCCACCACCAGCGAGCCGCCGTTTCGGATCTCCAGCCCGCCGTTATTGATCAACAGTCCGTCGATCGGGAACAACGCCGCGCTATTTAACGTGGCCGTCCCGGTGTTGCCAATCAACGCCACGTCTTCAGAAAAACCGTCGCCGGGAACAATCGACGCGGGGCCACCTGGCGTGTCATACACCCAGCTGGACGCGGTGTTCCAATCGGCGGTTCCCACGACGTTGAATCGAATCGAAGGATTTTGAGCCTGGATGGGCGCCGCCAACGACCCGGCCAAGGCAAGGCAATAGAGGATTCTGCGCATCATGGTGGTAACTCCTCAACTTGAGATGATTCTGGTTTTGAGGAGCTACGACCGACGGCGCTTGACAAGCGCCGCTGCGCCCAGCGCGGCGCCAGCCAACAAGGCCAGCGACGACGGTTCGGGCACGGAAGCCGGTCCGCCACCGCCGAAGGCGTCCTTCCAAAGACGGAAGTCGACCTCGTTCACAAAGCCATCCTGATTGACATCGCCTTCTTCAAGCGAGTTTCCTTCGTAGAAGTTGGCGCGGATGACGTCGAAATCCAGCAGATCAACGTGATCGTCGCCATTCACGTCGCCGACGAGGTCCACCGGAGTGTTGACATTAATGTTGTCCAGGGCCCACCACCAATCGTTGCCCGCAGCCGTCAAGCCAAAACGGACAATCATCGAGCCGCCGGCAGGGTTGTTGACCGGAAGCTCGACACTTTCATTTGCACGTGAAAGTGAGCTATTGCCGCCCGAGTTGTCGGTGGTGAGCGTCAACAGATTCGAGAACGATGCGCCATTGTTGAACGAAACGTCCACCAGTCCCGTCATTCCGTCATACGGACGGAAGCTGGAGTCGAACCGCACGGTTACCGTGCTCGCCGCGACGCCGGCCAACGACATCGGCTTTGTCGAGAGGAAGACGTTCATCAGATCGGGCTCAATACCGGTCTGATCATCGAATTGGTCCGCGTCAGCGACCAGGACCGTACCATGGGCGCCGACACCCCCTTTGGCAAAGCTATTGCGGGCTTGGCCGGCTTCCGCGACCCACGAATCGACGTCCATTGCCTGGAAGCCGAAATACTCAGGTGCTTCCGGCGCTGGCGCTGGCGTCGTGGTGTTGTCCCGTACCCAGCCGGCCGGAAGGTCGACGGTGAAATCCGTGCCGTCTCCATTGGCTCGCGACACAAAGGGCCCTAGCGTCAGGCCTTCGAAATTCTCGGCCAGCAGTGTTGCGGCGTCCGCGGTCCCGGCGAACATCATACCACCAGCCAGAATGGCGGCGCCTGCGCTCGCGGCTTTCGACGTTCGCGACTGGCCGAGTCGCGCGGCGAGCCGTGCCGGCCAATTCCTGATGACCATAGATGTTTCCTCCAACGAAGGTGAGTTTGGTTGCGGCGAGTCCGAACCCGGCAGTCCCAGGGCGAAATGAACTCAATTCCCGGCCTCAGCGCTGTTAAGGCCGGGGCCTCCATTATTCACTAACTAACGCGGAAAGCGATGAGCGCCAAGCTAGAATCGCGCAAAAAAACAGCGGAAATCGCACGCTTCGTCCGCCTGGCGAGTGCGGTTGGTTCACCGACGTACCCGCCCCAGAGGCGAGGAATCCGGCTGCGCAGATCTGCTTAGTCGTACCCGAATGCCCGCAGGTAGGGCGTGAGGCGTTCAAAGTACGCGCCCAGCGGCCGCTCATAGTGCTTCCACCGCGCCACGGCTCGCTTGTAAATGGGTTCTCGCACCGCATCGTGGCTCGGGGAGTTGACGAGTTTGTGTGGCATGTCTTGGCGATAGTTCAACGCCTGTGGGTCCCAGGGCAATCCCAAGAATGCCCCCGCGCGTTGTGCCTGCCGCGAAAGATCCGCGACGGTGTCTTCATATTTCACTTCCAGCCACTGGCCCTCCAACCATTCCCGCACGCGGAGCCAAATGTTCATATCGCTGGCGTACATCGCGCAAACGCTGCCGGGGGTCAGTAGCCCGGCGCCAAACTCCGTCAGCGGAAAATGACGCAGGTAGTTGCTCACCAGCACGTCGCGTGGATCACGCAGGGCAACGATAAATCGCGATTCCGGAAACAATCGATACAGCCCGGCGATCAAGGAAGTGTGGTTCGGGTTTTTATCCAAATGCACACGGCCGGCGAGCGGTTCTCCTTGAATTGCCTCGATCGCGTCCAGATAGCATTTCCGCTGTTGGATCAGCCGCTCACGCGAAATGCCGAGCAGCACGTCAGGCGTGAGCGGTTGCTGACCGCGCAACTGATGCATCGCCGGAAAAATGTCACGCGTGAACACGGCTCGCTCTGGCGAATCGACGATTTGCCGGTGGGCGCCCAAGCACTGCTCCAGCAACGTCGTGCCGGTGCGCGGAAATCCCAACAGATGCGACACATTGCCGCAGCGCGCGTCGGTAGTCAACTCATCATCCCGCCAGGCCGCGAACGTCGCCGCGTTGAGTCCCTCGTGGAGCTGCCGAAAGGTCTCGTTGAGGGCAAACGCCCGGCGCGACATCGGTTCCGCTTGCGGAAACTGCCGATGCAACTGTTTCGCCCGCTCGATCGCTTCCCAGGCGCCGGCGTAGTCGCCGAGTGCATCGCGCAGTTGGCAGAGTTCCGTCCAAGCTTGGACGTGGACCAGCGGATGCGGCGCGGCTGTCGAAGTCAATCCATGCAGTAACGACTCGCACGCCGCAACGTCTTTGCGGCGGCGCAGCAATCGCGCCAGGATCAGCCGCGGTTCCGGCTGCAACGGCGCCGCTTGAACGCATTCTTCAATGGCCGCGAGCGCCGCTTCGACGCGGTTGCTCCGCTCGTAGAGCACCGCCAATTCGGCCAACAGCGGCGGCGCCAGGCGACCGGCGTTGCGGGCGGTTTCCAGGACTTCGATCGCCAGATTCGGCCGGTACAACTCGTTGTAGGTTTGAACGAGCGGCGGTAGGACGCGTTCGTCGACGCCAGCCAGCGATCGAACTCGCTCCAGAAGTGTCTCTCCTTCCGCGATGCGATAAACCAGCCCCAAGGCGCGGGCATATTCCAAGAGCGCGCGCACGTTGCGCGGTGTCTGTGCCACGGCCGCAGCGAATTTTTCGAAGGCTGCGTCCCTTTCGTCGCGCTGCCAAAGCGCACGCGCTGCTTGAAGCGGCGCAAGGTCGTCAAGCTCAAGCTCGGGAACGGCGGCGCTCATGGGGCCTTCGCGGATTCGAATGACGTTTCTAGCGCTGATGTCCGGCAATTCGGGTCCTTCCGCCTCACGGCATGCTCCGCAGACGATCAAGGTATTGCGTCAGCCGAGGGAGGACGGGGGCTAGCTGCTGCTCGTAGTTTCGCCAACGTCCGATGGCCGAATTATAAACTGGTCTGGCGACCATGTCGTATGATGGGGAAAAGACGGTTCGCTCGGCGCCTAGCTCTCGGTAGCGATCGACATCCTCATGCCAGGCCAAGCCCAATGGCTCCAAGACGCGCGCCGCGGTGGATCGCATGTCGGCGATCAGATCTTCGTACCAGATTTCGATGCATGTGTTGCCTGCCTTCTCCCGTAACGCACGCCATGCTTCCAAGTCATCAAGCAGCCTATCGGCCGCCGCATCCAGCTCAAGGAAATCGACGCTAAAATCATTGAGCGGCATATATGCCAAAAGGCAACTCACCAGTACGTCGCGTGGATCGCGCAGCATGACGATCACGCGACCGTGCGGTGCAAATCTCAGATACGGCGTGATCAGCGGCAGTAGAGACGGGTTTTTGTCCAGCAGCCAGGCCTCGCCGCGGGGCCGTCCGATCGCAGCCGACATGGCGTCTGCGAAAGCGCAACGCTGCGTTGCCAGCAATGACTCGGGAATCGCGTCGAGCAGCTCGGGAGACAAGTCCTTGGGCAAGTGTTTGCCCAGCATGACTGGGAACATCAAGTGGGGGAAGGCGTCGAATTCGTCGCCAGCAACGATTCCCGGATGAGCGTCGAGGATATGCTCCAGCAAGGTCGTACCGCTGCGTGGCAATCCCGTGAGCAACGCAAGCTTTGGCGCCTCGTCGTCGTCGGCGGCCCGCCAGCGTTCGAAGTTCTCCGGCTGAATATCGTGAGCCAACCTCATCAGGGGCGGCACCAGCCGGTCGCGATGCGCCTTGGCTTCGCGCGCATGCGGGGCCGTCAATCGTTTTCCGGCGAGCATTGCCTGCCAGGCGTCGGCGTAGCTTTTATGCTCATCGAGCAACTGCGCAAGTTCCGCGCTGGCGCGGCTGCGGGTCAGCCAATGCGTCGTACGGGCGTCGATAATCGCTTGCAATCCCGCGCGGGCGGCTTCGTAGTCGCCCTGACGGCGCTGCACGCGGGCTTTGAGGAACGCTCCTTCCGCGTCGCTCGGGTGCGCGCGCAGTCGCGCCTCGGCGTGGGCGAGCGCTGCGTCGAGGCGGTTACGCCGCTCGTATAGCAGCCCCAGTTCCAGGTGCGATTCCGAAGTTGGATTGCGTGCTGCGAGCGCCTGGTGAAAGCAGGCGATCGCCAGGTCGGTCCGCCGCATCAGACGATAACTTTGCGCCGCCAGGTGCAGGATTGGCCCTTGGCCACGGCCCAATTCCAGCAATCGGTCCAGCAATTCCTCAGCCCGAGCGAAGTTGTACATCGCTCCGAAGGCCCGGCTGGCGTCGACCAGTGCGCGAACATGTCGCGGATTGTCCCGAACGGCGCGATCAAAGCGGGCCAACGCGCCGAGCAGGTCTTGCTTTACCCACAACGCGCGGGCGGCCTGCAACTCAGCGAGATCGTCGAACTCTGGCGCGGCCGGACGAACTGCGCGGCGTTTTGCCCCTTTACGTTTAGCTGCCAAGGGAAAAGCTCGCCCGTCGGCGCGAATGAAAGAATGCGGAACGTGGATTCGACTGTTTTGAGTCTAGCCACGATCGATCCACCAGTCCAGTTTGCCGCATTTGCGACGCCGCTCCCGGTCGGGCCTGGTAACGAGCCTCGTGTCCATCACATCATTTGAATGATGCGCTGATGCTCGCCAAGCAGTTCATTGATAGAATCTTGGTTTCGCCCCTCGTCGTATGCATAAGTTGCGCGATATCGCAGGCGCATTGCGCTCCTTATGGTTGATCGTGGCCTACGGCGCTCGGAAACTCAATTTGCAGCCGGGTATACTTCGAGACGGAGTTTGAAACTCGATGAATTCACCGTGGTCTCGTAGCCAATGGCTGTTCTGCGTCTTGAGCCTCGTTGCACTGAGCGGCTGCGGCGGCAGCGGACTCCCTGGCACAGTGCCGATCCGCGGTAAAGTCGTCTTTCAAGGCAAACCGCTGGCGACAGGAACCGTCCTCTACTCACCGGTCGATGCCAAGGGCCGTCAAGCCCGCGGCGAGCTCCAAAGCGATGGCACGTTTACTTTGACCACGCTCGAAGCCGATGACGGCGCCTTGCCGGGCGAGTACCAGGTCGTGATCCTGGCTTATGCTCCCCATCCAGGTGAGCCGGGCCGAGGGGACGTGCCAGCGGACGCGCCGCCCCCTAAGATTGAGCGCGGATTCATCGTCCCGGAAAAATACACGATTCCCGAGGAAACTCCCTTCCAAGATACGGTCGACGACCAGCATCCCGGGTATCGTGAGTGGCTGATCGAGTGAGGCGGTTGCACCAAGGCGGTACAACACGAACCAAGGAATTTCGTTATGTGCCATTGTTCCGTGAGTCGTCGCAGGTCCGGCTTCACATTGGTCGAGCTGTTGGTGGTGATCGCCATCATCGGCATCCTGATTGCCTTGTTGCTCCCCGCCCTGCAAGTTGCCCGGGCAGCTGCGCGGCGAGCGCAGTGCAGCAATAACTTGAAGCAGATCGGCCTCGCACTGCACAGTTACCATGCCGCCCAAAAAAGGTTTCCATACGGTTCGGCGGACCATGATTGGGAGTCGAATCCGAACGGCACCAGTGTCCGTTACGCCGGCAGCTGGCGCACCTTGATTCTGCCGTTTATCGAGCAGACGGCGATCCACCAGCAGCTCAAGCCGCTCGATATCCGCTCGTTCAGTGCCGGCGATCAGACGAGCGCCTGGCTCAAGTCCCCGGCGCAACAGATTCTGATTCCCGCCTACGTCTGCCCCGACGAGCCGAGCCCCTGGATTCGGGGCGGCTTTCAAAACTGGAGTTTCGCGCCGATGACTAACGCCGCCATTTCCACTTACATGGGCAGCGCCGGTCCCGTGTCGACCGGGCCGGAGGATTGGGGCATCGCCAAGGGCTGCGGAGTTTGCACCGACGGTCGCAACCCGCAGAAATACTGCCTCTGCACTTGGGGCGATACGCCGAAGTATGATCGCGGTTTCTATCACGGTCACAATCCGAATGGACCGGGCATGCTCGACATGTTTCCCAACGATATTTCACTCAAAAAAGTCAAGGACGGCGCGTCGAACACCTTGCATGTTGGCGAAACGCACGGCGTCAATGTGAACGGCGACGGCTGCGGCGACTACATGCAGTGGATGAGCAGTTGGGCGGTATCCAGCACCGTCTACGGCATCAACGCTCAGAAGGTAGGCAAGACCTGGCAGGACGGCTGCAACTTCCGCAGCTACCACCAAGGGGGCGCGCAGTTTGTCTTCGTCGACGGCTCAGTACACTTCATCGCCGAAGCCGTGGATCTCCGCACGTTCGGCTTTCTGGGTTCGCGCAATGACGGCCAGCCGCTCGGCGAATACTGAGTACCACGATTTTCCGCGCGCTTCATGCGGCGCCGGAGGCTCGGATAACTCCATTCGCTCGCTTGTAAGTTGGCGCCTTCCGCGAATGCAAATCGCTTCTTTTCACGTGCGTACGGCGCTCGAATCGTGCAGTTGTTGGCTACCCAAGCCGTATCACAATATGCGATCCAGCCGGGAAACGGAGCTTGTGAAAAACCATCCGCTGCACGTCGTCACGGCGTGGCTGGGGAACACTCCGAAGATCGCCATGAAGCACTATTTTCAAGTCACCGACGATGACTTCGCGGAGGCGATTGGGGGTGGTGCAAAATCCGGTGCAACAATGGTGCAAAACACGGTGCAGCAGCCGGTCGCACCAAGCGGCAAGAATCGGCTATCATCGACGCAAACCCCTGTAGTGTCAGTGGTTTCTGCCGATTCTTGCGGGTGGCTGCCGGACGATGCTGAAAGCCAAGATAGCGGCGGAGGGATTCGAACCCCCGACACGCGGATTATGATTCCGCTGCTCTAACCAACTGAGCTACGCCGCCGTGATTGTTCGAGCCGCTGCGTGTGGACGCACTGGGAGGTGGTTGGCCCTATTCGAGGACAGGGCGAGGCCACGTGCTGGTTCACTGGGCGGTCGGAAATCTTGGTTAAAGATACCAGCTATGGAGCGTCCGGCAAGGCAGGGTGATACGCGGGAAATGCACATGTCGGCGGTCGCGAGTGATGGATTCGTCACAGACATTCGCTTGATTCTGACCGGGAGATCAACAGGTCGGCATAGCCCGAGGAAATGGGCTCGCCGAGGGCTTCGCGGAACCGCGCCACCAAGGCGGCGACTTGTTCACGGCCGCGGGCATCGTCCAAGATTGGGCCGAGGACCGCTTCGAATTCCAGGAATTCGCCGAGGTCTTCGACCTGGTCGAGATGGATGCGGACGTTGTCGACCAGGTAAATCTCGCGGCGCTTGCGGACGATGACGCGGATGCCGAGCGTGGTCGCGAGGGCGGCCTTGAGGTCGGCGGGCTCGTAAATTGGAATTAAGCGGTAGTCGCTGCCACGCGTTTCGTGGCCATCGGGACGTTCATAGCCGATCAGCCAGGCACCGCGCCTTTCAATTTCCCGCAATTTAAGCCGACCATTTGCGGCGACGAAATAGGTGTCGGTCTGATGTTCGACGGCCAGGCTGGACGTCGCCACCGCGGCCGCGATGCGGCGCGCGGCGTCCCAATCTACGAGTCGGGTTTTGAACTCGATGTTACGGCGCGGGGGCATCTTTAGCGCGCAGTAGGAAGTGCATGGATCGACTGCTCCCCCTCGCTGGCGCTTCGGGTTGGTGTGAGCGAGGTTACTTTGAAGCGACGCCGAAGTCGTCGCTAAGGTTGCGCCAGACTGAGTGGATATGGTTCGCCTTGTTGCCAGCCGGGTCGGACTGGATGTTGACTAGTTCCAGAACGAACGTCGGACCTTGCACGCGGTAATAGTGGCCGACGCCTGGCTCGGTCGAACCCCACCAGGCGAAATGGATCGCCGCGGGATTGCTGGATTTGATTTCTTCGACGCGGCGGTCCGCGAGCGGCTTGGCCAGGTGGCTCAAGTAGGTTTCCAGCAGCGCCTTGAACTTATCCTGCTGGGCCTTGGTCATGTGACCGGCGGCGAGGCCGACCGGCGGTTCGCGCGGGGGCTCCGGGTTGCCGGCGTTGCGGTAGTCGTCCGGGGCCTTGTCGGCGATCAGGACCAGCTTTCGTTGCGCGTCGTCGAACGAATGCAGCAGGTCGAACGCCAATTGCTCTTCGTTGGCCAAGGTGCGCGTGCCGACTTCAGGGCCACCTTCGATGAAGATTTTCACGGTGGCGGGATTCGCGCCCCAGAAGCTCGGCGAGTCCCCGACGACCTGGCCATCATGGATCGCGAAATTGAGCGAAAAATGATGCCCTTCGAAACTCCATCCCCAGTCGCCTGCCGCGCCCGGCTTGCCGAAGATCGTCAGGAAATAGCGTTCCGGATCGCGGAACGGCGTGCCGGTCTGGCCCTTTTCGCCCTCGCGCAGGTTCGTCTCCAGCGACATGATTCTGACGGCCTTCTCGTAGCCGGATTCGCTGAGCGCCGACTTGATCAGGGCGTGGCATCGTTCGCGCTGCTCGGCGCTCATGTCGCGATACTGGATGCCCTTGCGTTCCGGCTTGGGAATATTGTGCCAGTCCCGGCGAGCCGGATCGTTAAAATCCATGACCGCCTTGGGAAGCTGGTCCGCGTTGAGCGACGCCAGGTAACTGTCGGCCGCGGCGGCCATCGCCGTGGCGACGGGAGAGGTATCGGCTTCGGCGGCGCGGACCGATAGAGCCAACAACAAGACGACGCAGGGAACCAGGGCAAGGCGCTTCATGGTGGGCGATTCCTAGGCAACCAAGGGATAGCCGGCGAGAGAATTCGCCGCCAGGCGGGACGTTGCTCTTATCGTCGCTGGCCGGGCGAATGTCAAGTCGCCGAAAGGCGTCGCATGGAACCGGGAATGCCTCTTATTCCCTGTGCACCTCGTGGCGTCCGCAAGTGGTCGGCGGCTGCTATAGGGACCTAATCGGCTGCGCCCGACAAGGCGACGGCCACGGCCTGCCCAGAAGGGGTGTAGTTCAACGTCACGGCTCGCCGCGCTGCCCCAGTGAGCGGTTGGTCCGCGACGACATTGAGAGGGCAGGTTGGATCCGGTCGCTCGAAGTTGAGGGTCGCGGGGACCAGACCGTGTTGAATCGCAAGCACGGTGGCCAACAACTCGACGCCGCCGGCGCCAGGACCCAAACTGCCGAAGTAGCTCGACGGGGCAGTCACGGGGACATCCCCCAGAGTGCCGCGAATGGCGTCGGCTTCCAACTTGTCGCCGAGACGCGTGCTCGCCCCATGCGCGTTGACGTGTCCAAGGTCCGAAGCTTGCCAATGGGCCGCGGTCAATGCACCGCGGAGCGCCCGCCGCATTGCGTCGCCGCGCAACTGGCGACTCGTTGTCACGGATTCAAAAGCGCTCGACGCACCCATGAATCGCGCCAAGACAGGCGCGTGGCGCGCGGCGGCCGAGGCGGCCGATTCCAATACGAACGCCGCGGCCCCTTCGCCATACACGCGTCCGTCGCGATCGCTGTCAAAGGGGCGGCAAGCTTTTTCTGGCGCGGCATTCCGTTGGGACGCATCGAGTTGTTGCGAGCGCACGAAAGCGGTTGCCGACAACCAACTGCCGACGCCGCCGGCGATCATCGCGTCGGCCTGTCCGCGTTCGATGACGTGCGCTGCTTCCGCGAGCGCCATCAAGGACGACGCATCGCCCAGCGTAATGGTATTGTTCGGCCCGCGCGCATCGTGCGCGATGCCGATGTGACAGGCCGGCATGTTGGGAAGATATTTCAACATCCAAAGTGGAAAGATCTCGCGCATCGCCGCTTCGCCCCAGCGGCGGATATTGAATCGACGATCCATCGCGCTGGCGCGATAAGCCGCTTCGATCTCCTCGGGCGGCGAGTGCATCAGCTCTGCACCGAAAATAACGCCCAAGCGTTCCGGATCGACGGTGCCTGGCATAAGCGCCGCATGTCGCGTGGCCATCCCGGCCGCGGCGACTGCGAACTGGATTTCGCGCGACATCACCTTAAGGCTCTTACGCGGCGAAATGTACTGCTTACCGTCAAAGTCAGTAATCTCACCGGCGAAATGGACCGGCAGCCCGGTCGTTGGAAATGCGGCGACCGGCTTCACGCCGCTGTGGCCGGTCAGCAGGGAATTCCAGTAGGCGTCCACGCCGATGCCGATCGGGCTGACCACGCCGAGACCGGTGATGACGACTTCCCTGGTGGACGACATGGCGATTCGCGGCGCTCTGACTGCTAAGGCCATCCGGGCCGGGAAACGCTCCTTGCTGCGGTATTACGAGATAGATCTTTGGTCGGCGGTAATTCTGGATCCCAGTTTTCTGGCGGACAACTACTAGTGTGTGCTCAAGGTTCGGGCCGCGGCAAGGGCACCGCCGTTGGGCGAAGTTCGACCGTTCAGGTGCGTAATTGGAGGTTTGATCGTCGGTGGCTGTTGCGACTGCGGTTAAATCGACCCCAGCTTGGCAAAATTCACCGCCACGCCCTGGAACGGCACGACGCCGTAGACGCCGCGGGTGAACACCAGGTTGATGATATCATCAGCCACCAGCATGGCGCTCTTGGGAACGACCACGATGTCCGAATCGTTCAGCCAGATCTCGTCCGCGGGACAGGGGCGGTGAGCATACAAGGCGCCGCGTAGGTCGAGCATCGTGGCGATCAAGCGCCAATCGTCGGCGCGGCGAAACACGACGACCTGGCGCAGATTCGCTCCGACGTTCCAGCCGCCAGCCAGCGCGATCGCCTGCAGCGACGTGGTCGGACCTTCCAGCGTGAACCGGCCGCCGCTTTTTACCTCGCCGACGACAAAGACATAGCGCGGCGCCCTCTGTTCCAGCACGGGCGTGACTTCGATGCCTTCGATTTCCTGATCGTACCGCGCGTCGATTTCCCGCTTGAGCTCGCCGAGCGTCAGCCCCTGGGCCCAGACGCTGCCAATTGCGGGCAAGGCGATCGTCCCTTCCGGCGTCACTTTGGCGGAACGCGTTTGGCCGCCGAAGCCGAACCGGCTGTCGACCGTGGCGCGGAGGTCTTCCAGTTTGGTGTTCACCTTCGTCGGCGTCACTGTCACCGCGGGCACCGGGTAGAACTTCTTGTACAGTTCTTCGAGCTCGTCGCGCAACTGTGTGACCGATTTGCGCGTCGCGCGGACTTGGCCCAGCAATTTGAGCGTGACCGTGCCGTCGGGCAGGATGATCACGGTGCGGTTGAGCTCTTTGTCGGTGACCGACTCAATACTTAACTCGTCGCCGACATTGAGTTGATACGGATGCGCACTCTCGTCGCGGGTCACGCGATAAACGAGCGAAAGCAAATCGTCGACGCGCAGGCGATACTCCGGCACATGCGCCTCGCGGGCGTGCCCGACGTATTCGCCTTGTGCATAGGCTTGCCACTCGATCAGGCGCATCGATTCCCAACGTGATTCGCCGCAGTTGCCGTCCGCAACGCAATCAACGCCGCTGATCGCATGCGGCGCTGCCGGCCCGAGCGCCTGGCAAAGCTGCACGTCACAATCGGCTGGGCTCATCGTCGGCGCCAGCGCGGCCCACATTGGTTTGCCGGTGTGATCGACAGGCCAACGTAGCGGCGTTTGCGACGACGCGGTGGATCGCGGAACGCTGGAGGGCTGCCGGCCCGACGAGACGGACCAACTCGTCAGGCCGAGCCCAGCCAACGCTACGATCGCGGCGGCGCACGCCGTCAGGCAGTTTTGGCGACTTAACTTGATACGCATCGAGGACGATCCTTCGACCAGGTTACTATTTCGCGTTGTTCGTCGATTTCCACGGCCACCATCCGCGCGAAGCGCTCGGCGACGCTTCTTGCGCAACGGGCGGCTCTTTCGCGGTGACCGCGGTCGGCGCGGCGGTTGGCTGGTTATTCAAGAACTGCTCGTGTTCCGCGGCCGTCATCGAATCGGGCTTAACCCATTCGACTTTCACGGACGTCGACGGCGCTTTGACGCCAGCCTTCGGCGTCGCGGCCGCGAGCGCCGCTTTCGCTTCCTTCTCGGCCCGATCGGCGAGGTCAGTCTCGCCGAGCCGCTGATGCGCCTTCGCCAAATTGCTCCACGCGACAGGGCTCTCTTGCGATTCCAGGCTTTGCAGGAACAAGTTCCGGGCTTCGGACCAGTTGCCTTTCGCCGCCATCAAGGTGCCGAGGTCGTTGGCGGCCATGTGATTCTGCGGGGACGCCAATAGCGCGGCCTGGAAGTAGACCATCGCCTCGGCTTCCGTGGAGCTGAGGCGCTCGCCGCGCTCGCCGGCAATCGCGGAGGATAACTTGCCCAGCCCGTGCAGGGCCATCGATCCAGCGAGTTCCCGACCAGCGCAAACGCCAAGTTGCTCGCGGGCGTACGTATAGTAACGTTGTCGCGCGACGAGCGGCGTCACGCCTTCCAGCGGTTCGTAGCGATACACCGGCGTGGCGTGCGCGGTGACCAGCATCGACACGTCGAGATGCGCTTCCAGGCTCGCACCGCGCGGGACAAAATCCTCCGCCTCGTCGAGCGCCTGCATGCCCGCGGCCAGCGCGGCGCTATGAGCGCTCACGCCTTGTTCCACGTCGAGCGCTTGCGAGAGCGTCCGTAAAGCGTGAATAAACTCTTCGCGAGCGGAGAAGTAGGCGCGGCGCCCAGCCAGTTCGAAGCCACGCCGCGTATGCACGTCGGCCTCTTGCGCGACCAGCTCCATCGCCTCGGTGTGGCCAGCGTCAAACGCCGTGATTTGCGATTGGCCGCGCTCCTGGCGCGAATCAAGCCCCGGCGGATCTTCCAGCGGCGCGTCGATCGACTCGCGCACCTTGTTTTGCTCTTGGGGAATCGGCCGCAGTTGTTGGGTTCCCCAGGGCGTCAGGGCGATGGCCTCGATGTGCCCCGTCAGTGCGGCGGGCGGTTCGACGGCCAAGGCCGGAACGGCGCTCCCCAAGCAGCAGAAGGCGGCGCCGCGCAGCCAATCGCGCGCTCGCAGCGCGGAAGCGGGACGCCTCACCGGAAAGCTCCTTCCACCGCCGTGCCGCATAAGACAGTACGCTCCTTCGCTCATCCGTGACCTGCCCGCGTGAATTCGCAGGACTTGGTCGCGACGTACGCTCATCCACGTCGCGACATACGTTCGATCGTCACGCCGCAATCTACGCAATCACCCAATTCGCGGCGCATTGACGCGCGATCCTACAACGATGATGGCACAGTCGGCATGCCGCGCCGCACCGCTGAACTCGGCATGTCGAGCGACTGTGGAGTATGCGGAAGGACCCGCCAGGTCGCAGAAACGCCGTAGGTCAGCCGCCGCATCTTGTAGGTCAGGCACCGCCGCCGAAGGCAAAGGCGGTACCATGCGGAAACTCAAACCAGCTTCCAGAGACATGTACTGAGATGTGCCTGACATGTACGCGACGTTGTATCCTGTCAGGCACGTCGCGAGCAATGTTTCGGGACGCGACAGCGAGTTCGATTGTGCGTGGCGGATAGCTTCGTCGGCGGTGCCTGACCTACGGAGTGACCTAGAACAGGCGCTTCTGCCAGGCTTTGCCGAGCGGAAAGGCCTCGTGGCCGGCTTCACGCAAACGATCGACAAAGCTTTCCGGGCCGTGCGTGCAGTAGATAACTCTTGGTTGCACGCGCTCCACTGCCACGAACAACTCGTCAAAGTCGGCATGATCCGAAATGGGCAGCGCGTAATCGACCCCTTGCCGGTAGCGCGTGGACTCGTCGATCGACCAGCCGGTGACCGCGAACTTGACCGGCGCGTCAAAGTCGAACGCCGCGCCCGAGTTCCGGCTGCGGGGCGGCACGATCGCGACGGCCGGCTGATTGCAGTTCTCGTGCGTCAACAATTCGTAGGGGCCCAGGTCGACGCCGCACTGGTGATAAACCTGGCTCACCGCGGCGATGGCCGGATGCTGCCGCACGGCCAGCCCACGATCGGTCAATAACCGCGTGACTTCCTGGGCCTTCCCCAAGGCATACGCGAACACCACGGCCGGTCGCCCGGCGTCGAGCGTGATGCGAATCAGCCGCTCGAACTTGTCGAGCACCTCCTCGCGCGGCGGCATGCGATAGCGCGACACCCCGTATGTCGTTTCCATGACCAGAATCTCGGCGTGCGGCAACTCCGCCGGCTCGGCCGTCGCGCTCGCACCGAGCTTGAAATCGCCGGTGTACAGCAGCGATTGTTCGCCGTCTTCGGCCAGCAACATCGCCGAGCCGAGGCAATGCCCGGCCGGATAGGTGGTCAATCGCACGTCGCCGAACTCTAGCGGCCGCCGATACGGTATCTCCATCACGGCTCCGCCGCGCATCCGCAGGCGATACAACAATCCAGTAGCCGGCGTGCAGAGCGCCAACTCATGCCGCGCCATGTGATCGGAATGGGCGTGCGAAATAAACCCGCGCGGCTGCCGATGCGTGGCGTCAACGGCGACGTCGGCCCGAGTAATCTTCAGCGCACGGTCGTAATGGAACATCGAGCGCGCAGCCACATTCAAAATGGAGCCAGAAGCGTCAGCGCCTGGAGCGCACGGCACACAGCGCAGCTATCTGAAATTCTCGCCACGCGCGAGCGATCAGTCGCCCACCCATTCGGCGGCTGGCTCGGAATGCGGCGAGCGCTCGGCGTCCGCCTGCAGGCAGCGTTGCTTGACCAGCACGGCGTTGAACTCGTCCCCCAGATCCTGCCAGAAATCATCCTTGCGGAACGACACCGGCAGCACATCCTCCCCGCGCACCAATCCCCGCAAGCCGTCGCGGACACGGACCAGCGGCCCGCAGAAACGATTGCTGAGCCGCACGATGTCCGTCGCCAGAAACGGCAGCAACAGACACGACGCGGCGAACATCGGCACGCAATCGAACCAGAGATTGCGCACGTGGGTAATAAACGGCGCGGGCGTGTGCGCCAGCACGCGCCAGCCGAGCATCAGCACGGCCACGGCGAACATGTAGAACGCCCAATAGGCGATGACCCGCGCCAGCAAGGCGCCTTGTACTTTAGGGTCGACGAACAACTGCCGCCGTTTAGCCTTCAACATCCGACCTGCCC
>JALHLM010000020.1:0-18049 GCA_022844585.1 Pirellulales bacterium
TGATCCGCTCGATGACGCACGGCGAGGCGGCGCACGAGCGCGGCACGCACAACATGTTCACCGGCTACAAGCCCAGCCCCGCGCTGGTGTTTCCCAGCATGGGGAGCGTGGTGAGTCATGAATACGGCCCGCGCCATAATCTGCCGCCCTATGTGTGTATTCCCAATCAACCCAACGAGTTCGCAGGCACCGGGTACCTCAGTTCGTCGTTCGCACCTTTCAGTCTGGGGGCCGATCCGGCGTCGGGCGGCTTCCAGGTGCGCGATTTGAATCTACCGAGCGGCGTCGACGAGCAGCGCTTCTCGCGGCGCAAGACGGCGCTGGAGGCGGTGAACGACTACTTCAAGCACATGGAGCAATCGGACAAACTCGACGCGATGGATACGTTCTACGAGCGGGCCTACAGCCTGGTCAGTTCGCAGGCCGCGCGGGAGGCCTTCAACATCGACGCCGAGCCGGCCGAATTGCGCGACGCCTACGGCCGCAACGAGGCGGGTCAGCGGATGCTGATGGCCCGGCGATTGGTCGCCGCCGGCGTGCGGTTTGTCGCCCTCACGTACGGCGGGTGGGACATGCACAACTACATCGCCCAGAGCATGCGTGGCTCGATGCCAGCTTTCGACCAGGCGTTCGCCACGCTGATTACCGACTTGGAACGACAAGGCTTGCTCGACACTACGCTGGTCATGGTCTCCAGCGAATTCGGGCGCACGCCGAAGATTAACGGCACCGCGGGGCGCGATCATTGGCCCAAGGTGTTTAGCGTCGTGCTGGCCGGTGGCGGCATCAAGCGCGGCTCCATCTTCGGCTCGTCGAATGCCACGGCCAGCGAGCCGGAGGAAGAGCCGGTCGAGCCGCAAGACCTGGCGACGACGGTCTATCATCAATTGGGTATCGTCGCCGACAAGGAGTTGATGGCGCCCGGCGATCGACCGATCGAAATCGTCGATGGCGGCCAGGTGCGCAAGGGTTTGCTGGCGTAGGTACGAGGCTGGAGGCATGAGGCTAGAGGATATAGGTCAGAGGCGATTGCTTATGAAACCGGGTCGTTACTTGGAATTCGTGCAGCCGGCGTTGACGGCACTGATCGTCGTCTTCTGCGTGCAGACCGTTCAATCGGCTAGCCCCAGTCTCGGCTCCATTACGCCTTACGGCGCGCAGCGCGGAACCGAGGTGGATCTCAGCTTCAACGGTGCGCGGTTGGCCGATGCCGAGGAGATTCTGTTTTACGACGCCGGGCTGGAAGTGAAGAGCCTGGCGGCGGCCGACGGCGCTGTGGCGGCCAAGGTGGCGATCGCGCCGGACTGCCGTCTGGGCGCGCATGCCATGCGGGTGCGGACCCGGACCGGCATCACCGAGTTGCGTACGATCTACGTGGGCGCATTGCCGGTGGTCAACGAAGCCGAGCCGAATAATGACTTCGCCGCGCCGCAGCAGATCGACGTCGACCAGACGATCGCGGGCGTGACCGAGAACGAGGACGTCGACTATTACGTGATCGACGCAAAGCAAGGGGAGCGCATCACAGCGGAGATCGAGGGCATCCGCCTCGGTTACGCCTTTTACGATCCGTATGTGGCGATTCTCGACCTGAAACGCTTCGAGTTGTCGCGCAACGATGACGACGCGCTGGTCTGGCAGGATTCCGTGGCGTCGATTATCGCCCCGGAGGATGGACAATACGTCATCCAGGTGCGCGAGACCGCCTACGGCGGCAATGGCTCGTGCGTCTACCGCTTGCATGTCGGACGCTTTCCACGTCCGCGCGCCACGCTGCCGGCGGGCGGGCGGCCGGGCGCGACGCTCGCCGTGCGTTGGCTCGGCGACGTGCTGGGCGAGCGGACCGAGCAAGTCACGCTGCCGACGGACATCCCGGCCCGCTTCGGGTTGTTCGCACAAGACGAACGTGGCATCGCGCCGTCGGCAAACGTATTTCGCCTGGGGGCGCTGGGGAACACGCTCGAGGCGGAGCCGAACAACGATGCCGGGACGGCGACTACGTTCGAGGCGCCAATGGCGCTGGGCGGCGTGATTGCCGAGCCAGGTGACGTCGATTGCTTTAAGTTCGCCGGCAAGAAGGGGCAAGTTTGGGAAATTCGCGGACTCGCGCGGGGGATTCGCTCGCCGCTGGATCCCGTCGTGAACCTTTATCGCATCGGCGGCGCCGGCGTGGCCGGCAACGACGACAACGGCGGACCGGACTCGTATATGAGGGTCACCTTGCCGGAGGATGACGAATACGTCGTCGCCGTGAACGATCACCTCGGGCAAGGCGGCTCGGCGCATGCGTATCGCATCGAAGTCGCGCCCGTCCAGTCCAAACTGGTGATGGGCCTGCCGGAGCGCTCGCAGTTCGTGGATGTGACGATCGACGTCCCGCGGGGGAATCGCACGGCGGTACTCGTGAGCGCATCGCGGGCTGACTTCGGCGGCGAGTTGGCGATCGAGTTGAAAGACTTGCCGGCGGGAGTCGCGTTCGAAACGGAACCCATGCCGGCCAATCAAACCATCGTGCCGGTGTTGCTTGCGGCCGCCGCCGACGCGCCGATCGCCGGCAAGCTGGCCGACATCGTGGGACGCACGACCGATCCGGCGCAGACGATTGAGGGACATCTGGAACAAACGACGTCGCTGGTTCGCGGCCAGAACAACATTCAAGTCTGGACGCACACGGAACGCCGCGCGGCGACGGCCGTCACCGAGGCCGCGCCGTTCAGCATCGAAGTCGTCGAACCCAAGGCGCCGCTGGTGCGCGACGGAGCGATGGACCTCAAGATTCGGGCCACGCGCCAGGAGGGATACACCGCGCCGATTACCGTCTACATGCTCTACAACCCGCCAGGCGTCGGCTCGCCGGGGAGCGTGACGATCCCAGAGGGCGCGACGGAGATCACGATGCCGCTCACGGCCAATGGCGGGGCCGAAGTGCGGAAATGGAAGATCGCCCTGATGGGTTCCGCGCCGGTCGGCAATGGCAGCGTGCTGGTCTCGTCCCAACTCGCGACGTTGGACGTGGCGGAGCCGTATCTCGGTTTCACTTACGAGACGGCGGCCGTCGAAAAAGGGAAAGCAACCGATCTTTACATCAAAGTTGCGAAGCACAAGGAATTCAGCGGCCCCGCCCAAGTCGAGTTGCTGGGTTTGCCCAACGAAGTCACCACCACGCCGCTGACGCTCACGCCGGAATCCACCGAGGCGGTCTTCAAGCTCACCACGACCGCGAATTCGCCTGTGGGAAAACACGTCACGCTGCTCTCGCGCGTGGTGATCACGCAGGATGGCGAACCCGTCACGCACATGATCGGGACCGGCGAACTCCGGATCGACGAACCGTTGCCGCCCAAGGCGGACGCGCCGGCCGCGGCGCCGGAAGTGGCCGCCGCGTCGGCGCCGGAAGCGCCGCCGGAGAAGCGGCTCACACGTTTGGAACAATTGCGGGCCGATCGCCAGAAAGCGAAGGCCGCCCCACCATCACCTGCGCCGACCCCCGAGGCTGGCTCCTGACATGTTACGCATCCTGGGTTTACTTGGCGTGTGGTCCGCGTTCGCCGTGACCGCGCACGCGGCGCTCGGCGAAGCCGCGATCACGAATATCGACGTCTATCCGCCGGAAGTGGAATTAAGCACCTCGCGCGATCGCCAGCGAATCGTCGTGATGGCGACGCGCGAAGACGGCGTGACGCTCGATGTGACGGCGCAGGCGACGCTGACTCCGACGAACGCGGCCCTCGTGCGGTTCGACGGACCGACGATCTACCCCGCGGCCGATGGCGAGGCGACGGTACACATCGATTACGCCGGCCACACGGCCGAGCTGCCGCTGGTGGTCAAGGAGTCCGCGGTCGATCGTCCGGTGAGTTTCCAGCTCGACGTGATGCCGGTGTTCATGCGCACCGGCTGCAACACCGGCAGTTGCCACGGCGCGGCCCGCGGCAAGGACGGATTCCGCCTGTCGCTGTTCGGCTTCGATCCCGCCGGCGATCATTTTCGCATCACGCGCGAGCTCGGTTTTCGGCGGATCAATCTCGCGCTGCCGGCCGAGAGTTTGCTCATGGAAAAGGCCACCGGCGCCGTGCCGCACTCCGGCGGCAAACGCTTTGCGCCGGACTCGGAGTACTACCAGACGCTGCTGCGCTGGCTGGATGCCGGCGCGCCGAGCGATCCGAGCGCGCCGCCCGAAGTTGTCGCCTTGGAGGTTTTTCCCAGGCAGTTCGTACTCGAGGGGGAAGGGGCCACGCAACAGTTGATTGCCCGCGCGAAGTATGCCGACGGAACCGACCGCGACGTGACGAACCTGGCCGTCTTCATGACCAATAACGACAACTCGGCCCCGATCGACGCCAACGGCTTGGTGACCGCCGCCAATCGCGGCGAGGCGTTCGTGATGGCCCGCTACGCCACCCACACCGTGGGAAGCCAGGCGCTCGTCCTGCCGAAAGACCTGCAATACGCGCCGCCGACGGAGACGCCCGTCAACTACATTGACGAGTTGGTTAACGCCAAGCTCGAAAAGCTGCGGCTCCCGCCCAGCGAGCGGTGCGGCGACGAGGTGTTTCTGCGCCGCGCGACGATCGACATCACAGGAATGCTCCCCACGGAGGACGAGTTCCGAGCGTTCACCGCGGACGCCGATCCGGCCAAGCGCGCCAAGTTGATCGACCGCTTGCTGGAGCGCAAGGAGTTCTCCGAGATCTGGGCGATGAAATGGGCCGAACTGCTGATGGTCAAGAGCAACAACGACGTCAGCTATAAGTCGATGTTCCTCTATTCCAATTGGCTGACCGACCGCATTTCGTCGAACACGCCGCTCAACGTGATGGTGCAGGAATTGCTCGGCGCCAATGGCGGCACGTTCACCAACCCGCCGACCAACTATTATCAAATCGAGCGTGACACCTTGAAAACGGCCGAGAACGTGGCCCAGGTCTTTATGGGCATGCGGACGCAATGCGCGCAGTGCCATAACCATCCGTTCGATCGGTGGACGATGGACGATTATTACAGCTTCGCCGCGTTCTTCTCGCAGATCGGCCGCAAGGGGGGCGAGGACTATCGCGAAACGATCGTCTTCAACTCCGGCGGCGGCGAGGTGGGGCACCCGGTCGGCGGCCGCGTCATGCCGCCCAAGTTCCTCGGTGGCGACACGCCCGACGTGGCCGGCAAGGACCGCCGGGTGGTGCTGGCCGAGTGGCTGGCCTCGCCTGCGAATCCGTACTTCGCCACCAGCGTGGCCAATCGCGTCTGGGAGCATTTCTTCGGCGTCGGCATCGTGGAACCGATCGACGACGTGCGCGTGAGCAATCCGGCCAGCAACCCCGAGTTATTTCAGGCGCTGGGCGATCGCTTCACGCAATACAACTACGATTTCAAACAACTGGTCCGCGACATTTGCAACTCGCGCGCCTACCAGCGCTCCAGCCGGCGGAACGAGAGCAACGCGTCGGACGAGCGCAACTTCGCCCATGCCGCGATTCGCCGCATCAAATCCGAACATCTGCTCGATTCGATCAGCGCCGTGACCGAGACCCAGGACAAGTTCCAGGGGCTGCCGCTCGGCGCGCGCGCCGTGCAGATCGCGGACGGGGGCGTCTCGACCTACTTCCTGACCACCTTCGGACGCGCCACCCGGACGACATGCGCCGTGGCGGAAGTGAAGACCGACCCGACGCTATCGCAATCGCTGCACTTGCTCAACGGCGAAACGGTGGAGAGCAAGGTTCGCGACGGCGGCCTCGTGAAGCGCTGGCTGGACGCAGGCAAAACGCCAGCGGAAGTCATCGAATCGATCTATATCCGCTGTCTGTGCCGACGGCCGCTGGAGGCGGAATCGGCCAAGCTGCTGGAAGTCGTGGGCGCGGCGGAAAGCCCGCAACAGGGCCTCGAAGACGTCTTCTGGGCGGTGCTGAATTCCCGCGAGTTCCTGTTCAATCATTAGTCCAACGTCGTCTTTCGAAGGCGACGATGCTCGGCTCTCATTCAAATCAATATGCACGCCCTTCGTCCAGTTTGTTTGATCGCATCGATGGTCTGTGCGCACGTACTGTTGGCGGCGGTCCGCTCGTTTGCCGAAGAAGCCGCAGCCGCGCCGAAGACCACCTATGACGAGCATGTGCAGCCGATCTTTCGCCAGCATTGCTTCACATGCCATAGCGACAGCGACGCCAAGAGCGACCTGCGCGTCGATAACTACGCCGCCATGTTGCGGGGCGGGGCCAGCGGCGACGTGATCGTCGCCGGCGATGTCGACGCTTCGCGTCTGTGGGCGCTCGTGTCGCACGCCGAATCGCCGGAGATGCCGCCCGATCAGGACAAACTGCCCGACGCGGAGCTGAGTACCATCAAGGAGTGGATCGCCCAAGGGGCGCTGGAGAACTCGGGTTCGATCGCCAAGGTGAAGGCCAAGCCGAAAGTGGAATTGAACGTCTCGGTCGGCGCCGGCAAGCCTGAAGGTCCGGCGGCGATGCCGCAAGGCCTCTCGCGTCAGCCCGTCGCGCCTACAGCGCGCGCCGCCGCGGTAACCGCCGTCGCCGCGAGTCCCTGGGCGCCGGTTGTGGCGATCGCCGGGCAGAAACAGATTTCCCTCTATCACACCGATACAGCGCAACTCCTGGGCGTGCTGCCATTTCCGGAAGGGACGCCGTTCGTCCTCAAATTCAGTCGCTCAGGCGCGCTGCTCTTGGCGGGTGGAGGCCGCGGCGGGCATTCCGGCAAAGTGGTGCTGTTCGACGTCGCCAGCGGCCAGCGCGTGGCCGAAGTCGGTGATGAACTCGACGCCGTGCTCGCGGCCGACGTAAACGACGATCACACTCAGATCGCCCTCGGCGGACCCAAGCGGAACGTCCGCATCTACTCCGTGGCGGACGGCACCCTGCTGTTCGAGATCAAGAAGCATACTGATTGGATTACATCGATCGAATACAGCCCCGACGGCGTCCTGCTGGCGACGGGTGATCGGAGCAACGGACTGTTCGTCTGGGAAGCCGCGACGGCGCGTGAGTACCAGAATTTGAAGGGGCACGCGCTCGGCGTGACCAGCGTCGCATGGCGCGGCGATGGAAACCTGCTGGCGAGCGCCAGCGAGGACGGCACGGTCAAGCTCTGGGAGATGGAAAACGGCGCGCAAGTGAAAAGCTTCGACGCGCACGGCGGCGGCGCGTCATGCGTGGCCTTCTCGCATGATGGCCGGCTGGCCACCGCGGGGCGCGATCAGTTGGTGAAGCTGTGGGACGCCAACGGCGCGCAGCAGCGGGCCTTCGATGCCTTCAGCGATCTCGCGCTGCGGTGCGTCTTCACCCACGATGATGCGCGCGTGGTTGGCGGCGACTGGACTGGCGAGGTGCGGCTCTGGAATGTCGCCGACGGCATGCTCGTCGCCCACCTGCCGCCCAATCCGCCGACGTTGCAAAAGGTGGCGGAGGCGGAACTCGCCAAGGCCCACGCCGCGGCGGCGGCCGCCGAGCAAGCGGCCGCCACGGCCGCCGCCCTGGCGGAGTCGTTGGCCGAGAAGTCGGCGGCGTTGGCACGGATCAACGAACAGTTGAGCGCCTTACAAGCGCAAGCGGAGCAACTGTCGACGGAGCGGGCCGCGCTAGAACAACAAGCGCAAGAGGCGACCGCCGCCGCCGAAGCGGCGGCCCAAACCGCCACGGCCGCCCAAGCCGCGGCTGATAGCGCCCAAGCGGAAGCCGCCCAGGCAACCGCCGCGAGTACAACGGCGCAGGCGACCGCCGGACCGTAGTGCGATGTTGCAACAAAAAAGGACGCAAACGGAGTAATCGTCCCATATTGGCGGCCAATAGTTAGCTGCCCTGCCGAAATCTTAGTCGCCGAGCCGCTTGGACCTCCCCGGCATCCGCCCGACAACATTATGTTGGGACACTAACAGCCAGCGATTCCCCGATTCGCGAATTCACCCGCGGTTACGTCTCCCCGTACGCCGCCGGACCGCCCTCCCCGGCGCGGCCGTCATCCTGCATACTGCTGGCTATCCAAATCAAAACGAAAGGATGCCCGCCGGTGCGTTGGTCCCAGACGTTGATCCCCACTCTCAAGGAATCTCCCGAGGGGGCCGAAATCCCCAGCCATGTGTTGATGCTCCGCGCCGGCCTCATCGGCCAGGTGATGGCGGGGGCGTATACCTATCTACCGCTGGGTCTGCGAGCGCTCAAAAAGGCGGAGCGGATCGTGCGCGAGGAAATGGATCGCGCCGGGGCCGTCGAGTTGCTGATGTCGGCGCTGACGCCGATTCAACTTTGGGAACGCACGGGTCGCGTGGCCGCGTTCGGCAATGTGCTGATCAACTTCAAGCTCAACCGCGCCGGCCGGCAAGTGCATGTCGCACTCGGGCCGACGCACGAGGAGATCGTCACCGATCTCGTCGCGAAACACGTCTCCAGCTACCGGCAATTGCCGCTCACGCTGTATCAGATTCAAACCAAGTTCCGCAACGAGGAACGTCCGCGGTTCGGCATTCTCCGCACCAGCGAATTCCTCATGAAGGACGCCTATAGCTTCGATACCTCGGTCGAAGGGCTCAACGCCAGCTATGACAAGATGTACGCGGCGTATTGCCGGATCTTCGAGCGCTGCGGGCTGCAATACCTGCCGGTCGAAGCCGAAAGCGGCCCCATCGGCGGCGACGCCAGCCACGAGTTCATGGTCGTCGCCGACAACGGGGAAGATCGTGTCGTACATTGCGCGTCTTGCGGGTACGCCGCCAACCTGGAGCGGGCGGACACGGGTGACCGCACCACACAGGCCGAGGCCGGCGAATTGAAGCCCCTCACCAAGCTCGATACGCCCGGCACGACGAGCATTGAGCAAGTGAGCAAGCTCCTAAAATGCAAGCCGCGGCAGATGATCAAAACGATGATCTACGAAGCCGACGGCCAACCGATCGCGGTGCTACTGCGCGGCGACCACGAGGCCAACGAAGGGAAGATCCGCCGCGCCCTCGGCGCGAAGTCGGTGGAGCTTGCGTCGCCGGAAGTGATCGAGCGCGTTACCAAGGCGCCGGTCGGGTTCGCTGGGCCGGTAGGCTTGGACATTCCACGCTGGGCCGATCACGACGTCGCCGCGCTGCGGAACGCGGTCGTCGGCGGCAACGAGCAAGACAAACACTACGTCGGCGCGAATCTGACGCGCGACTACACCGTCGATCATTTCGCCGACTTGCGCAACGCCGACGCCGACGATCCCTGCCCCAAGTGTGCAGGCAAGCTCGCGCTGCGGCACGCCATCGAAGTCGGGCACGTGTTCAAGCTGGGCACCAAGTACAGCGACGCGCTTGAAGCGCGGTTTTCGGACGAAAAGGAACAACTCCGCACCATCATCATGGGCTGCTACGGCATCGGTGTGAACCGGATCATCGCCGCGTTGATCGAAACGCAGCACGACGCCGACGGCATCATCTGGCCGATGGCGCTCGCGCCGTACGAAGTGTTGATCTGTCCGATCAAGGCCTCCGACCCCGAAGTGATGAAAGTCGCCGACCAACTGCACGATGAACTTCTCGCGCAAGGCGTCGACGTCTTGCTGGACGATCGCGATCAACGCCCCGGCGTCAAATTCAAAGACGGCGACCTGGTCGGCATTCCGCTGCGTGTTGTCATTGGCGACCGCGGCCTCAAGGACGGGCAACTCGAACTCAAATGGCGCACCAAGAAAGAAGCCGAAATGTTGCCGCTCGCTGGAGCAGTCGAAAAGATTGCCGAGCTGGTGAGTCAGGCAAAGCGAGTCAACTCCAATTGAAACGCAGAGGCGCGGAGACGCAGAGGAGGAGGGAAGTGTTGCCCGCGAAACACGCGAACTACGCGAAAGTTAAGGGCGAAAATGTCCACGGAAAATGCTGATCTTAGAAACAGCGCGCGTCGCTTCGGATTGTCACGTTGAACTCCGGGAAAACCCTCGATGCTTTCGCGTAGTTCGCGTGTTTCGCGGGCAATTCTCCTCCGTGTCACTGCAACTCTGCGGTTCAACAAGATGAAGGACGCTTGATGGTGACGGATCACGAGAGGACGCGGCTGGGCCTATTTGCTGGCTACGGCGTTGAGTTGGAATACATGATCGTCGACGCCGAGTCGCTCGACGTGCGGCCAATCGCCGATCAACTTTTGGCCGCGCAGGCGGGCGAGATCGTCTCGGATGTCGAACTCGGCCCCATGGCCTGGTCCAACGAGCTGGTGCTGCACGTCATCGAACTCAAGACGAACGGGCCGGCGGAATCGCTCGCCGGGCTCGCCGCGCAGTTCCAGGCGTCGGTCGGCAGGATCAATGAACATCTCGCGTCGTTCGGCGCGCGATTGATGCCCTCGGCGATGCATCCCTGGATGAATCCCGCCACGGAAACGCGGCTCTGGCCGCACGACTACAACGCGGTCTACGAGGCGTTCGATCGCATCTTCGGCTGCCAGGGCCATGGCTGGTCGAACTTGCAGAGCGTGCACGTGAACCTGCCGTTCGCCAATGACGAAGAATTCGGCCGCTTGCATGCCGCCATCCGCGTGCTGCTGCCGATTCTGCCGGCGCTGTCGGCTAGCTCGCCCATCGTGGAATGCCGCAACAGCGGGTTCCTCGACTATCGCCTGGAGGCCTACCGCACGAACGCGGCCAAGATTCCATCGATCTCCGGCGCGGTCGTGCCCGAGCCGGCGTACACGGAGGCCGAGTACGATCAGCAAATCTTTCAGCGCATCTACGCCGACATCGCCCCGCATGATCCCGAAGGCATTCTGCGCGATGAATTCCTGAACGCCCGGGGCGCGATCGCGCGATTCTCGCGCGGCGCGATCGAAATCCGCGTGCTCGATATCGCCGAATGCCCCGCCGCCGATCTGGCCGTCGTGGAATTGATCGTGGCCGTCCTCAAGGCACTCGTGGAAGAGCGCTGGTCGTCGCTGGCCCGGCAACAGGTCGTCGCAACCGCTCCTCTGGCGGAACTACTACGGTGCGTCGCGCGCGCAGGTGATCAAGCGCAAATAGCGATGCCCGGCTACGCGCAACTGTTCGGCCTGCCTGATCGCCCCGGCCTGACGGCCGGCGAATTCTGGCAGGTACTCGCGGAACGCACGATCGTCCGTGAAAAACTCGACACGCCCGTCCGCGAAGCGTTGAACACGATTCTCCAGCAGGGCCCATTAGCCCGACGTATTTTGCGGGCGACCGGCGATTCGCCGTCGCGCGGCCGAATTATGGACGTGTACCGGCGTCTCTGCGAAAACCTGGCCAACGGCGGGACGTTCGATGGCAATGTTTGACGCCGTCGTCATCACCTGCGAACACGGCGGGAACGAAGTACCGCCAGAATTTGCCGTATTGTTCGCCGGCCACGAGGATCTGTTGAACACGCATCGCGGCTACGATCCTGGCGCGCTGGAACTGGCTCGCCGCTTCGCCAAAGACGGCAACCGGCCGCTGCATTTCTCGACGACCACGCGCCTGCTCTGTGATTTGAACCGCACGTTGGGCCAAGCAGGACACTTGTCGGAGATCACGCGGTCGTTCGACGAAGCAACAATTGCTGGGCTGGTCCACAATTATTACGTTTCCTACCGAACAGCGGTGGAGCAGGAGATTCGCGATCTGGTGCGTGCCAGGAAGCGCGTGTTGCACTTATCCGTGCATAGCTTCACGCCGGAACTCGACGGCGAGGTGCGCAACGCGGACATCGGCTTACTCTACGATCCAAAATCGCCGACCGAAGTCGCCGTCTGCGACGCCTGGCACGCGGCGCTGAACATTGCCCGATCCGATCTCGTGGTGCGGGGAAACTACCCGTATCTCGGCACGTCCGACGGCTTCACGACCGCGCTGCGAACCATCTACGAACCAGCACAATACGCCGGCGTTGAACTCGAAGTCAACCAACGCTATCCGCTTGCTGGGGGCGACGTCTGGCAAGCGCTGCAGGACGCCCT
Source organism: Pirellulales bacterium (assembly GCA_022844585.1). Lineage (GTDB taxonomy): Bacteria > Planctomycetota > Planctomycetia > Pirellulales > JALHLM01 > JALHLM01. The sequence continues at coordinate 11,916 of JALHLM010000020.1, forward strand.
CGTCGCCACTTTTCGATCCGCCCTCAACTCTTAACGACAACTCTGCCGCACTCCTCGGGTTCCCTCCGCGTCTCAGCGGCTCCGCGGTTCAAATGGGACAATCACTCAATTCGCCTTCGTCGGCTTCGCAGCCGTCTTCTCTTCCGCCGGCAGCAGTTCCTCGTTAAATCGCGTCGTGTAGTGCATGCTGCTGGCGTCCCCTTGGAAGCCGACAATGTTCTTGTCGATGTCGGTTTGTTGCCAGACCAGGCGGCCGGCGGCGATGTCGAACCGCACGGTGCCGGACGTATCGCGCTGAATCAGTTGCGCGTCGATCGCCGGATCGCTATTCGGCGTCAGCCACTGCGTTTCCACGCGAATCGTCGCCAGGTTGTTGGCCACCGATTCCAAGGTATAGAGCTGCTGCGCCTTGATCCGTTTCATGCCGCCGTCCTTTGCGGCCACATCGATCTCGAACGGCTGCTTCCAGGTTCCGCCCACAGTCACGGCCTGTTCGGGCAAGAGCATCGCCATCTGGCCCTTGTCGGCGTTGGGCTGCGATTGCTTTTCCTCGCGCTTGATGACCTCTCCGCGCGCGTCGAGCGTGGCCACGGTCAGCGGCACGCCGACCGCCTTCGCCACATCGCCAAAACCCGGGGGCGAATTCTTATCCGTCCGGCTATCGAACCGCTCCTCTTCGCGGTCGCTCATTTGCTGGCGCATGTCGACGTAGTCGACCGAATGCACGAACGAGAACTTGCCGTCCGGCCGCACTTCGAGAATCTTCCACCGCTTCGCCGAAATGCTTGTTGTATCCGCCGTCTGCGTCGTGCCGGAGACCGTCGTCCGCACGCGGGCGCGGTGTTCGACCTTCCAAACCAGGTTCTCGCCCGGCTGAAACCTGTAGCGAAGCAAGTACGCCTCGCCCGCCGCCGCGATCACGCCGGACCCCCAACTCACATAGCTCGCCAGCGCGAGCGCAACCAACCATGTGAAACGGCGCATGGGCGCATCCTTTCGCCTTGGGAAGCAGCTTCGGTCCGGAAATATAGCCCGGCCCGCCGAGAGGGTCAACGCAAGCTGGGACGATGCCACGGCGGAGCGGCGGGGGCGGCCCGTCACGATTTCGTCGCAACGATTGAATCGCCCACAGCGCTGATGAACACGTCGCGTTCGTCCCACAGCGTGAAGCCCTGACGGTGATAAAGCTGGAGCGCCGGAGCGTTCCGCAGGTCCACGGCCAGCACAAGTCGGCTGCGACCGCGCTCGCGGAGCAGGCGCTTCGCGCGGCTGACGAGTTGGACACCGAGCGCCTGACCGCGGAATTCCGGAACAAGACCCATGTAGACGAGTTCGCTCTGCTGGGAGGCGGGGTGATCGGCCAGGATCAGGCAGCCGATCGGCACGTCAGCGCGCCAAGCCACAAGCCACGCCTCCGGCCAGGCCGCGCCGACTTCCCCGTATCCGTCGAGTACTTCAGTCATGGTCCGCAGGCCGTTCAACTCCGGGCAATCCAGCGTGCCGTGGTAACTCCGCTCCACAATCCGTGCCAGTTCGCCAGCTTCCGCCGCCGAGGCGGCCGTGAAGCGCAAGGAAACCTCGGGTAATGGCCGCTGGTCATCGCTCCACACGAGGTACCCGAGGCGTGCGACATGGGCGAAACCGCACTCCGTCAGCCAGCGTGCGGCCGTCGCATCGTGCGGGGCAAGCAGCGACTGCATCAAACACAGGTCGTGTGTCGCCAGCCATTCCGCCGACCGGCGCACCAACTCCGCGCCGAGCGGGGCGACGTCGTCCCCCCAGAAGCGCGGCCGCCAGACCGAGCCGGTCCGTCCGCGATGCAGTTGCCCCCAGCCTCCGCCCACGACGGCTCTTTGTTCGCACGCCACATAGAGCCCCGGGCAGTCATCGCCCCGCCCGGGGAGTTGGCGCGCGAGATCCGCCGCCACAAGCACTCGATCCGCTGGCGCGCAGTCTGCTAGCAGTAACTCCAGCGCGTCGCGCGCTTCAGCCCGGCGCGCCGCGCGGACTTCGTACCGATCGGCCGTCATGGGGCGCAGCGTATCGCTCGTGGCGTGCGGCGTAAAGGCACGCAGGCGCGCCCTCCAGCCACAGGGGATGAGGATCGCGTGGAGATTCGGTTTTATTTCGCGAATTCGCCCCGACTCGAGCCGGCGCGCACTTGACAGTTCGAAAGCGCGATTCTTAGAGTGGAACGTGGATTCGGGGCAAGGACCGCCAAGAGCCAGGCGCCGTTCGACGGCGACCTGTCGGAATAGTGCCTTTCCAGCTAGGTCGCGTTTCGCGGCGCGACCGTCGCACCAAGGAGGGAAGCGCCATGTACGCTTCGAAGTCGGCCCTCGTCGCCCGTCCCGCGCAACCCAAGGCCCAGCACGCGTTATCCGAGAGCCCGATCTACGAGTTGCGCGACCTGCAAGTCGAGGTCACCGACGACGGCCTGCTCATCTCCGGCACGGTGGATTCGTTCTACCACAAGCAACTGGCCCAGGAAGCGGTTCGCGCCGCCGTCGGCCAGGTGCCGATGGTCAACCGGATTTTCGTCCGCTAGACGGCGCCCCTCCCGCGGAAGCCTTACGCGGCACGCCGCCGCGACGACCCGGTGCGAACGAAGTCCTCGTACACAGCCACGATTTCGCGGCAGTTCTGTTCCAGCGTTTGCCGCAGTGCCAGTTGCCGCGCGGCGCGCCCCATCGCCTCGCGGCGGGCTTCGGAGAGGACGAGGGGCACAAGCGACTCGGCGAGCGCGTCCGCGTCGTCGGGCCGGTCAAGGACGAGTCCCTCCAGGTTCGGCGTGATTAACTCCCCCGCGCCATTCCAGCGCGTGGTGACGACCGGCAACCCCGACGCCAACGCTTCGAGCGCCACGAGGCTGCAAGGATCGTAAAACGTCGGCTGCACGTAGATATCGGCCGCCGCGTAGTAGGGCACGACGTCGTCGATCGAACCGAGAAACGCCACGCGATCTCGCAGCCCTAGCGCGTGCGCCCAGCGCGCGTAGCCGGCGGTGCGTTTGCCCCCCGCGACCGCCACGCGCACCGGCAGTCCGGCCTGAACGAGCTTGGCCGCGGCCAACATCAAGGTCGGCACGCCCTTTAAGCGGAAGTTGTGGGCCACGATCAACAGCAACACCTCGTCGTCGACCCCCAGCCGATCGCGCACCACTTCGCGATACTCGTCGCGGCGTAACGGAGAGAACCTCTGGACGTCGACGCCGTTGTAGATGACTTGCATCCGCTCGGGCGCGACGCCGTGAAAGCGCTGCAAGTCGTCGGCCACCATCTTCGATAGCGCCAGGATGCGGCGGCCGTCGTCGGCGTATTGCCGCAGTCCCAACGCTTCGAATTCCCGGTAACGCGGCAGAAACCGCGCCACGGCCCGTTTCCACGGGCGCTGCCACGCCGGGAGCAGTTCCAGATTGCGCTCGAAGGCCGCCACCCGCGAACCGCCGTGCGGTTGAAAGACCTGGGCGTGCCAACCACAGCCGGTGTCGTGGACCACATCCAATTCCAGGCGGCCCAGTACGTCCTCCGCCGCGCCGGCGAACGCGATGCGCGAACCGCCGGCCACGACTTCGTGACACGCAAGCCCCGGCGGCACGGCCGCCCTCGCGAAGCCTCGCGCGGCGACGTGGACTTCGTGCTCCGCCGCCAGCAACTGCGCGGCGAATTGGTGCGTCCATTGTTCGACGCCGCCGCGGCGCGGGTCGTACCAATCGAGGACGAGGCCGATTCTCATGGGTGCGGTCCTAGATGTTGTTCCATCCGCATCTGCTTGGCCAGCACCGCGCGAATCAAACGTTTGTCGCGCGGCCGCAGCTTGCGCACCCCGAGGTATCGCTTGATGAACGCCAGCCGCGCCGTGGGACCAACCCGCTCGCACGGCGCGGAGTACGCCAATTGCGCCAGGTCCTTTACGATCCACCGCCAGCGCAGCCACCGCCGGCGCTCGACGCGCTGCAAGTCGATCAAGCGCACGTCGAAGATCCCGTCCGCGCCCTCGCGGATAAAAAAATGGCAGCAATAGAAGTCGCGGTGATTGAACCCCGCCTGATGGAATTGGGCGGCCACGTCGGCGACTTGCGCGAGCAACCGGGCCAGCGCCAAGTCTCGCCCCGGCGACGCGCCCCCGGTCGCGAACCGCCGGCGGAGAAAGTGATCGAGCTGCGTGTATCCGACCAGTTCCTCGGTGACGACGAACGACTCAAGCAGCCCGTCGGCGTGCAACCGATCTCCAAAGGCCACCAGCCGCATCGCCGCCACGCCGGAGCGATCGAGCCGCACGATGTTACGGGCCTCCACGCGGCCGGGCGACCGGCGCGGCGACTTGCCAAGCCTGGCCCGGAGCCACCACCCCCAGGAGCGGACATGGTGTTTCTTCAAATACATGCCCGCGGCGCGGCCATCCGGGTGTGGCAGGTCGAGCCGCCAGTTCTCGCGGTCTTCCAACGCGCGCAAGCAGCGCCCGCGCTCGGTTTCCATAAACGAGTCGAAATCGACCAGCCCGGCGGCGTCCAGGAGCGGGACGAATTCCTCGTCAATCCAAACTTCGCGGGGTTGTCCTGTAGCCGGCATCGGTGCGAGATCCGCGATGAGCAAAGCGGGTAGACCAAAACGTCGCCAGGATCGCCACTAGGTATTTACATCCAACCGCGAGCCGAGATCGGCCAACTCATGCACCGCGTGACGCCAGTCCAGATCGCCCCGCCCGTCGACGTGCAGATGCAGTACGAACCGCGCTTCATGCTCGCAGGCCAGCCGCCGGCGCTCTCCCTTGCTGCGGAGCCAGGCCAGCACGCGGCGCTTGAGCCGGCGGCGCAAGGTGATGCGGGCTTGCGCACCGCGCAGCCACTCCTGGTAGTCGGCCATGAAGCGCTGCGCCCCTTGGGCGAAAGTCACGTCGACCGGGTGCTTCGCGCCGATGGCGAACACGGTGTGCGGGTAGCTATCCACGCCTTGCCAGCCGACCAGCGTGGCGTCGAGCGGCGCGAGGAGTCGCTCCAGGCAACTGGGCGTCAACCGCCAATAGTCGCTGGGGTAATCGTGAAGGCGAAAATCGAGCGGCACGGCGATTAAGATCAACCCGCCCGGCGCTAGCACGCGCAACATTTCATCGGCCGCGCGGCGCACTTCGAACACGTGCTCCAGCGTGTCGACGCAGACGATCGTCCGCGCGACGCCGTCCGGCAGGTTCAGCGCGCCCAGGTCTTCGATCCGATCGACCCCCGGACCCTCGCGCATGTCGCAGCCGATGAATTCCCGGCCAGGGAAGCAGCCGCGCAAATCGCCCGCTCCGCCGACGCCGTCCACCAGGTACGAGCCGAACTCGTAGACCGGCCCGCGCGCGGCGAAGCTCGCCGCGGCGATGTTGACGAAGGCTCGCACGTGGTCGCGCATCGAAAATCGTCCCTGATTCCCACTAGGGCCCCGCGGTCGCGGCCGCCGCTAGCGGCGCACCGGTCCCGGATGGTTATTGTGTGCCAGAACCGGCCGCCAAGGGAAGATCAATACCGGACTCTGCCCGCCAGGCGGATCGAAGCGGGCCGCGGGATCGGCTTGTTCGCTTAGCAACTTGCTCAACGTGGCGGCGCGCCGACTGCCGGAGTTCAACTCGCGTTCCTCCACGACGACATAGGCCAGCCGCAAGTCGGCGAAGGCCGCCTGGGCCGCGTCGTAGCGATACGTTTCGCGGCCGCTGTAGAGCGCCGTCCAGCCCCAAGAATCCAGCACCGTTCCCTCACGCCGCGCTAACCATTCCCCCGCCGCCCGATGCCCGGCCCGATCGACATGCAGGGGGCGAATGCTGAAGCTCGCCCAGATGCACAAGATCGCGCCAGCCACGAAGCTGCTCGTCGACACTAGTCCGTACGACATTAGCCCGTAGCGCCAGCGAGGGAGAGTGGACGCCGCGTACAAACGGCGGACGAAACCCTCCGCCACGCGCGACTTCGCCAGCCGTCCCACGTTGCACAACCCAAGGCCTGCTCCCGGCAGCAGCAACACGGCGGCCGGCAACAGATGGCGGCTGGAGAGATAGCCCGTCGTCGCCGCATGGGCCAATGCCAGAGAGAGCCAGAAGCCCAGTCCGGTCGCGACGGTGTGGCTCCAGGCGCGGCGGCGTTGCGAAACGCGTGGGCC